>JBMSJG010000064.1:0-6020 GCA_049418645.1 Burkholderiaceae bacterium
GGCTCCAACCCCTATCTGCTGTCTCAACGCTACAACCAAGGGGTCTCGCTGGCGGCCACCGCGGTGGTCGCGACCACAGCAATGACGGCAATTTCGTTACCCTATGTGCTTTCACTCTTTTCTTCTATTCGATAGGTGACCCATCGTGGCGCAACGACGGCCTTTTAACTTCGCCCCTGGACCAGCTGCTCTGCCTGAGGCGGTCCTCGAGAGAGCCGCAGCAGAGATGCTGGATTGGCATGGCACTGGCATGTCCGTGATGGAGATGAGCCATCGAGGCCCACATTTTTTGTCGATCTTCGAGAAGACCCTGGCGGACTTTCGCAGCCTGCTGGGACTTGGGCCCGACCACAAGATCCTTTTCATGCAGGGCGGTGCCTCTGCTCAGAACGCCATCGTTCCGATCAACCTCTTGGCCGACAACCCCAAGTGTGACTATGTTCACACCGGCCATTGGTCAGCCAAGTCTCTGAAGGAAGCCCAGCGCTACGGTGACATGCACCTGGCGGCCAGTGCCGAGCAGCCCCGTGAACTCGACGGGGTCATGGCGCCGGCTTTTGGCTATGTGCCACCTCTAAAGGACTGGCAGGTGCGGCCGGATGCAGCCTATCTACACATCTGCGGCAACGAGACCATCGGTGGCGTGGAGTATCACCAATGGCCAGACTTGGCCGCTTTGGGCGCGCCGAACGTCCCCTTGGTGATTGACATGTCGTCGCACATTCTGTCGAGGCCCATGGACTTTTCGAATGTGGCCCTGGCCTACGGTGGCGCACAGAAAAACATTGGGCCGTCTGGCTTAACCTTTGTCATTGTTCAGGAGCAGCTGATTCGCGAGCGGGCTCCCAAGGCCATGGCCAGCTGCCCCAGCGTCTTTGATTACCGGGGTGTGCTGGACAACGATTCCATGCTCAACACCCCCTCGACCTACCCGATCTACATCGCAGGCCTGGTCTTTGAGTGGCTGCTAGAGCAGGGTGGGGTGCAGGCCATGGGCCGGCTCAATGCCCAGAAGGCGGCACTGCTCTACAGCGCCTTTGACGGGTCAGACTTCTATCAGACCAAAGTGGCTCGCTCGAGCCGCTCCTGGATGAATGTGCCGTTTTACCTGCCGGATGATCGGCTCTATGAACCCTTCTTGGCCAAGGCCAAGGAGAGAGGGCTCTTGAGTCTGAAGGGACACAAGGCCGTGGGCGGTCTGCGTGCCAGCATCTACAACGCCATGCCACTAGAGGGCGTACAGGCCCTGGTGGCCTTCCTGGCTGATTTTGAGAAGGAGCAGGCATGACCCCTGAGCAGCTCAAAGGATTCCGAGACCGCATTGATGCTTTAGACGACGAGATCATCAAGCTATTGGTCGAGCGGGCTGGTGTGGTCCAAGAGGTGGGCCGCAACAAGCACAAGGTCGGTGCAGCTGTTTTTCGTCCCGAGCGCGAGGTGGCCATCATCGAGCGCATGTGTGAGTCGAACAAGGCCCTGGGTGGCCCGCTGCCAGACCAGTCGATTGCCGCGATCTGGTTGGAAATCATTTCCGGCTGCCGCGCCTTGGAGCGGGTGATGCGGGTGTCGTATCTGGGCCCTGCTGGCACCTACAGCGAGCAGGCCGTGCGGACGCTGTTTGGCCACCGGGTGGAGTTCTTCCCCTGTGCCAGCCTGGACGAAGCCTTGTCGTTGGCCGAGAAGGGCAGCACCGACTGCGCCTTGCTGCCGATTGAGAACTCGATTGAGGGTACGGTGGGTCGCAGCCTGGATCTGTTGTTGAACACGTCGCTGCAGATCAGTGCCGAGGTCTCGATTCCCATTCATCACAGCCTGCTTCACAAGACGGGTGACGCCAAACAGGTCAAACAGATTGCCGCCCATGCCCAGGCCCTGGCCCAGTGTCAGCGCTGGTTGGATGCGCACATGCCTGACGTTCCCCGGGTGCCGGTGGCCAGCAATGGCCATGCCGCTGAGTTGGCCGCCAAAGATCCGAGCGTGGCAGCGATTGCAGGCCAGACCGCTGCCCAGCACTATGGCTTGAGTGCCTTGGCCGAACGCATTGAGGACGACCCCAGCAACCGGACGCGTTTTGCAGCCCTGGGCAACTTCCAGCCGGATGGTTGCGGTGTTGACCAGACCTCGCTGATTCTGTCGGTACCGGACAAGGCTGGCGCCATGTTGTCTTTGATCGAACCCTTGGCTCGTCATGGGGTGTCGATGAAGCGCTTTGAGTCTCGTCCGGCCCGGCAACTCGGCACGGGCAAGAGTGGCTGGGAATACTTCTTCTATGTGGACTTGGTGGGGCACAAGACCGACCCACAGGTGGCCTTGGCGCTTGCCGAGATTCAGTCCAAGGCTGGGCTCTTCAAGCTCTTGGGTTCTTACCCTCTGTTCGAGAAACTGACTGCTCCGGCCATGCCCTCGGCTGGATCCGAGGAGACCGTCTGATGGCCAACGACCTCGCTCAGCGCGCACCAGACTACATTCGCGCCATTGCGCCCTATCAGGGTGGTCGGCCCATTGGCGAGATCGCTCGTCGTTTTGGATTTCGGGAGGACCAGATCGTGAAGCTGGCCTCCAATGAAAACCCCCTTGGCATGAGCCCCAAGGCCAGGCAGGCCATGCTCGAGGCCAGCCAGGATCTGGGGCGCTACCCCGATGGCAATGGCTTTGAACTCAAACAGGCGATCGCCAAAAAGTTTGGACTGCCCGAGAACACCATCACCCTTGGTAATGGCAGCAACGACATCTTGGAGTTGGTGGCCCATACCTTTCTAAAGCCCGGGGTTGAGTCGGTCTATTCGGACCATTCCTTTGCGGTCTATGCCCTGGCGACCCAGGCGGTTGGTGGCCAGTCGGTTGTGGTGCCAGCAGATCCCAAGACGTTGGGCAATGACTTATCGGCCTTGGCTGCTGCCGTCACGCCCAACACCGGCGTGATCTGGCTGGCCAATCCAAACAACCCAACGGGCAGCTTTCTGCCGGGCGCAGAGATTCGCGCCTTTCTGAAAGATTTGCCTGTGTCGGTGTTGCTGGTCTTGGACGAGGCCTACACCGAATTTCTATCGCCGGCCGATCGATACAACGCCTTTGACTGGATTGCAGACGCGCCGAACCTGCTCATCTCGCGCTCGTTTTCCAAGGCCTATGGTCTGGCGGGTCTGCGCGTGGGCTATGGCGTCGCGCACCCGGATGTCACTGACTTGTTGAACCGGGTTCGTCAGCCTTTTAATGTCAACAGCCTGGCTCAGGCTGCGGCGACAGCGGCCTTGTTTGACGAGGACTTTTTAAAGACCTCCTACGACTGCAACCAGGCGGGTCTGGTCCAACTAACCAAGGGTCTGGAGGCGCTCGGATTGGGTGTGATGCCGTCGCGCGGCAACTTTGTTCTGGTCGATCTCTCGACCCGTCAGCCCAATGCCAAGCCCAGTGATGCCTTGGGCAGCAAGGTCTTCGATGCCTTGTTGGCGAAAGGCGTGATCACTCGGCCCGTTGGCAATTACGGCCTGCCCAATCATCTGCGGGTGTCCATTGGTACGGCTGCTGAGAACGAAGCCTTTCTAAAGGCGATGGGCCAGGTGGCTCAGACGCTTTGGCCATGATCGACGAACTGGTCATTGTTGGCGTGGGCTTGATTGGGGGCTCGATGGCCCGCGCTGCCCGTCAACATGGTTTGGCCAAGCGCATCGTGGGCGTTGATCAACGGGCTGCTGCCGCCATTTTGGACATGGGTCTGGTGGATGAGAGCTTTGAGAGTCTGAAGGCTTATGGCAAGGCCAGGCATCACGACAAGGGTGATCAACAAGCCCAGCGGGTCTTGGTGATGGCTGTGCCGCCCACGGCGTGTGCTGCTTTGCTGGCTGATGTGATCGATGATTTTGGATCGCATTTCTGGACTGCGGTCACCGATGTCAGCAGCACCAAGCACGCTGTGGTGGATGCAATCGATGACCTGCGAAGGACCATCGCTGCGGGCGAGGATCACCAGGCCCAGAAACGATTGGCCCATCTATTGGGATCGTATGTCTCTTCTCACCCCATGGCGGGTTCTGAGCTCAATGGACCCTCGGCCTCGCGGGCTGACTTGTTTGTGGGGGCCAGGGTTTTTGTCTCTGACTGGCCCGAGACCCATGAGTCCGCGACGGCCTTGATCGAGGGGCTGTGGCTTGGCATGGGTGGTCAGCCCGTCAAGCTACCGATTCAGGATCACGATGCGCTGCTGGCCGCGATCAGTCACTTTCCACACCTGGTGTCTTTTGTTCTGGCGGGCTTGCTCTGCAACAGCGCACAGGCCTCCGCAGCGCAGAGTCTGCATGGTGGTGGCCTGCGTGACACCACTCGCATTGCGGGCTCGTCTCCCGAGCTCTGGGCGGACATTCTGCTTGACAACCGTGACGAGGTCTTGCAATTGATGCCCCAGTGGCAGTTGGCTTTTGGTGAGATGGTCTCGGCCTTGCAGGTCGGTGATCGACAGGGCCTGATGCAATTGCTGCAAAAGGCATCGCACTGGCGACGGCAGTTCTCCTGATGGCTCGTTGCCTGAACTGATCCATGGCCTCACCCTCTTACACCCTTGATCTCAGGCGGTCGGCGATCGGCACGGTTCAGTTGCCCGGCAGCAAGAGCCTGTCCAACCGGGCCCTGTTGCTCGCGGCACTGGCCACTGGTCAGACGCAGATCCGTGGTCTCTTGGATTCCGATGACACCGCGGTGATGATTGAGTCGCTCAGAAGACTGGGCGCTCGACTCGACAAGCAGTCACCTGAGTCCACTTCGAGTGCGGTGGCTCCCGAGATCATCTGGGTCGTCGAGGGAACCGGTGGTCGTTTTCCATCGGTCGGTAGCCAGACCGAGCCGATTGACTGCTTCATTGGAAACTCTGGCCTGACCATTCGTACGCTGCTGCCGGCGATTGTGGCTGCTCAGGCGGGCACTGGATCTGTGACGGTGCTGCGAGGCGTAGACCGAATGCATGAGCGGCCCATCAAAGACTTGGTCGATGGCCTACGGCAGTTGGGCGCTCAGATCGACTACCTGGGGCAGGAGGGCTACCCGCCGCTGCGCGTGACCGGGGTGGCGCTCAAGCCGAAGCCGGAGATCGTGGTCAAGGGCAATACCTCGAGTCAGTTTCTAACCGGGTTGCTGCAGGCTGCGCCTCAACTGAGTCGCCAGTGGCATCAGCCAGTGGTGGTGCGCGTCGAAGGCGAGTTGATCAGCCGTCCCTACGTGGACTTGTCGATCGGCATGCTGCGTCAGTTCGGCGTGGCGATTCAGGAGTCGGCACCCAATTGTTTTGTGGTGCAGCCCTGCGATCTGGTGAGCCCGGGTGGGTTGTTTGTTGAAGGCGATGCCTCGTCGGCCTCTTATTTTCTGGCTGCGGGACTCTTGGGTGGCGGACCGATTCGGGTTCAGGGTGCAGGACGCACCAGCCTGCAGGGTGATGTTCAGTTCGCGCATGCCTTGGCCCAGATGGGCGCCCAGATCACCTGGGGGGATGACTACATTGAGAGCCGGGCAGCCGGCTTCGATGCGAGTGGTCTGCCCATCGTTCAGGCAGTGGACCTGGATTGCAATCACATTCCTGATGCGGCGATGACCTTGGTGGCCGTGGCCCTCTATGCCAAGACGCCTACGCGTCTGCGCAACATTGGGTCCTGGCGGGTGAAGGAGACCGACCGCATTGCCGCCATGGCGGCTGAAGCCCGCAAGCTTGGCGCCACGGTCGAAGAGGGGCCGGACTTCATTGTGGTGACGCCGCCGGCCCAGCTTCGCACCGCCTCTCTCCACACCTACGATGATCACCGCGTGGCGATGTCGTTCGCGCTGACGAGCTTCGTTCACGCCGGCGACATGGAAGGCGAGGGGGTTAATGCCCCCGGCGGTGAGACCGTGATTCCATCGGTCGAGACGCGGGGGCATTCTCCCGAGCCCAGTTCGGGAGCGTTAACTCCCTCGGCCAAGTCTCGGTCGGTGGTATCGCCACGTCGCGCGGTGACCATCGAAGACCCCGCCTGCGTGAACAAGACCTTCCCCACTTA
>JBMSJG010000065.1:0-5995 GCA_049418645.1 Burkholderiaceae bacterium
GGTTGGCGGCACCTTGGTCTTTATGCCTACAGGGCCGGTGCTCTGTCGCAGTTTGCAAGCTTAAGCCCGAGCCCTGCTGAGCAACTCGAACAGCTCGAGCAACTGCGCTGGCTCCACCATGGCCACCAGATCAGATGCGTCATTTTGAACCAGGCGCCGCCTCCCGGTGTCGACACGCCAGAGGACCTGGCCGTGGTTCGAAAGGCCTTCGAGAAACAGCCTGCCGGCTTATAATGGGCCGCAAAACAACAATATTTTCTGGAGACAACCATGCGTCTTATTCTTCTGGGCCCACCTGGCGCCGGCAAGGGAACACAGGCGAACTACATCAAGGACCACTGTGGCATCCCGCAGATTTCTACGGGGGACATGCTCAGAGCCGCCGTCAAAGCCGGAACCCCGCTAGGACTAGAGGCCAAAAAGGTGATGGATGCCGGTGGTCTTGTGAGCGATGACATCATCATCAACCTGGTCAAAGAGAGGCTAACCCAGCCAGACTGTCAGGCTGGCTATCTGTTTGACGGTTTCCCCCGGACCATCCCCCAGGCCCAGGCCATGAAAGACGCTCGGGTTGGCCTGGATTTGGTGCTGGAACTTCAAGTGCCAGATGCCGACATCATCAACCGCATGAGCGGGCGCCGAGTCCATGTGGCCAGCGGCAGAACCTACCATGTCAGCTTTAACCCACCCAAGCGGCCTGGCCTCGATGACGAGACTGGTGAGCCACTCATTCAGCGCGACGATGACAAGGAAGAGACCGTCCGCAAGCGTCTGGAGGTCTACCATGCCCAGACCCGTCCGTTGGTGGATTTCTACAGCCAATGGGCGGTCAGCGGGGATGCTTCTGCCCCGAAGATGACCAGCATCAGTGGTGTGGGCAGTGTTGAGGAGATCACCCAGCGGGTGATGAAGGCACTGGGCGCTTAGACAAGCCCAGGTCTACCAGGCAGGCCGGCGCCATGGGCAAGTCATTGTCCCTGGCGAAGCTCACCACAAAATCCCAGGCCATGGGCTCCAGTTCTGCCAGCCGTGCGTCAATGGCGACGCATTTAAGCCCGGCCACCACGACGGGCTGAGCATACGGAGAAAAGCCCGAAGGCTGAGCATACGGATTGGTCCCCGTCTCGCGGCTGTACCCCGGCCGATAAGGCGACAAAACACCCGCCAGTCGCTCGGCCCAATCACTGGGACGAAAGGTCTTGCCGGCATGGGTCCGACCTTGAATCAGGAATTGGCCTGACTCTGGACTGGGCGTTTGGGATAAGGCTGGAGCGTCGGGCATTGCCAAGAGGGATGAGGACTTCGTAGAAAGCGTTATTCTAACGGTCTTGACGCAGACGCAAGCCTTAGACCTCAACCACGAACGACCGTCCAGGACCATGCCCAGCACTCCGAACCCTGTTATGCAGACCTATGCGCGCCTGCCGGTGGCCTTCGTTCGCGGCGAGGGTGCTTACATGTGGGACCAAGAAGGTCGTCGCTATCTAGATGCCTTGTCTGGTATCGCCGTCAACACACTCGGTCATGCTCACCCCATGCTGGTCAAGGCACTCAGCCATCAGGTCGGGCAACTCATTCACACGTCCAACCTGTACGAAGTGCCCCTGCAGACGGCACTGGCCCAGCGCCTGGTCGATCTCTCCGGCATGACCAATGTCTTTTTCTGTAACTCTGGACTAGAAGCGAATGAGGCAGCCCTCAAGCTGGCCAGAAAGCACGGCTATGTGAAGGGCCTAACAGCCTCCAAGACCATCGTCTTCGAAGGCGCCTTTCATGGCCGGTCCATCGCCACCTTGTCTGCCACGGCCAACGCAAAGGTCCACAAAGGCTTTGCCCCACTGGTCGAGGGATTCGTTCGTTTGCCGCTCAATCAAATCGATCAGGTCCGTCAAGCCGTCGCCCAAGACCCCAGCATCACCGCCATCTTCCTGGAGAGTATTCAGGGAGAGGGTGGTATTCAGCCCGCCCATCTCGACTTCCTCCGCCAACTACGGACGCTCTGTGACGAGCATGATCTGTTGCTGATGCTCGATGAGGTTCAATGTGGCATTGGCAGAACCGGCCAGTGGTTTGCCCACCAGTGGGCGGGGATCAAGCCTGACGTCATGCCACTGGCCAAAGGTCTTGGGTCGGGTGTGCCCATCGGGGCCGTGGTTGCTCACGGCAAGGCAGCCAGCCTGTTTGAGCCTGGTAACCATGGCACCACCTTTGGCGGTAATCCGCTCGCCATGCAGGCCGGTCTCACCACCCTGCAGGCCATCGAGGAAGAGGGTTTACTTCAAAACGCCACCGACCGTGGTGAGCAACTTCTTGGCAGACTTCGGGCACGACTGGAAGGGGCCAAGGGGATTCGTGAGATCCGCGGCAAGGGTCTGATGATCGGCATCGAACTCGAAGCCCCCTGTGCAGACCTGGTCAAGACTGCTCTCGCAAAAGGCCTGCTGATCAACGTCACAGCCGAGCGGGTGGTCCGACTGTTGCCGCCCCTGATTATTGATTCGGAGCAGGCCGATACCATTGCGGACCTGGTCAGCGACCTGATCATCGATTTTCAAGCCACATGACCCAGTCGCAAGCACTCCAACACTTTCTGCAGTTCAAAGATCTGGATCGAGACACCCTCGAGTATCTGTTTCGTCGTGCACTGGTGATCAAAGACCGGTTTAAGAAGTACGTTCGACACATGCCCCTGCTGGACCGAACCCTGGTCATGGTCTTTGAGAAAGCCTCCACCCGAACCCGGCTGTCCTTCGAGGCGGGCATGCACCAACTCGGTGGGGCCGCCATCTATCTCAACACGCGGGATACTCAACTCGGTCGCGGCGAGCCTGTCGAGGACGCCGCTCAAGTCATGTCACGCATGTGCGACCTGGTCATGATTCGGACCTACGAGCAAGACATCATCGAACGCTTCGCCGCTCACTCTCGCGTACCGGTGATCAATGGCCTGACCAACGAGTACCATCCCTGCCAGATCTTGGCCGACATCCTGACCTTTATCGAACACCGAGGCTCCATTGAGGGAGCCACTGTGGCCTGGATCGGTGACTCCAACAACGTCTGCAATACCTGGCTGCAGGCGGCCGAAATCCTCAATTTCCAGGTCCGCGTCTCCACGCCACCGGGCTACGAGGTCGAGGCCGAGCGCGCCGGCCTGCATGCCACCAGCCACTTCCAGGCCTTCGCCGACCCCCTAGAAGCTTGCCGAGGGGCAGACCTGGTCACCACCGATGTCTGGACCAGCATGGGTTTTGAAGCTGAGAACGAGGCCCGCCGAAAGGCCTTCGAACATTGGTGTGTGGATGCCGAGATGATGGCGCAGGCCAACTCGGATGCACTCTTCATGCATTGCCTGCCCGCCCATCGCGGCGAGGAGGTCACGGCTGAGGTGATTGATGGGCCCCAGTCTGTGGTCTGGGACGAGGCCGAGAACCGACTGCATGCCCAAAAGGCCCTGATGGAATACCTTCTGCTAGGCCGTCTCGAAGACTAGTGCTTCGGTAGCCCCCCTTGATTTCCTTCTGAAAGAAACTCTCACATGTCTAAATCACGTATTCGCAAAGTCGTTCTGGCCTACTCCGGCGGACTGGATACCTCGGTCATTCTCAAGTGGTTGCAAGACGAGTACGACTGTGAGGTCGTCACCTTTACCGCTGACATTGGCCAGGGTGAAGAGGTGGAGCCAGCCCGTGAAAAGGCCAAGCAATTCGGTGTGAAGAAAATCTACATCGAAGACCTGCGCGAAGAGTTCGTTCGCGACTACGTCTTCCCAATGTTTCGAGCCAATACGGTCTACGAGGGCGAGTATTTGTTGGGCACCTCGATTGCTCGTCCGCTCATTGCCAAGCGCCTCATCGAAATCGCTCAGCTGGAAAAGGCAGACGCCATCTCGCACGGCGCGACGGGCAAGGGCAATGACCAGGTGCGTTTTGAACTGGGCGCCTACGCCCTCATGCCTGGTGTGAAAGTCATCGCTCCCTGGCGTGAGTGGAATCTGCTCTCTCGAGACAAACTACTGGCCTATGCAGACCAGCATGGCATTCCCGTGGACTACAAAAAACGCAAAGGCCAGGCCCCCTTCTCCATGGATGCCAACCTCTTACACATTTCGTACGAGGGGGGTGTTCTCGAGGATCCCAGCCAGGCCCCACCGGAAAAAGGCATGTGGCGCCTAACCGTTCCCGTCGAGAAGGCCCCCAACAAGCCCGAGGAGATCGAACTCACCTTTGCCAAGGGTGACCTGGTCGCCATCAATGGCAAAAAGATGAAGGCCCACGCCCTGCTCACCGAGCTCAATCGCCTTGGTGGCAAGCATGGCATTGGTCGCCTAGACCTGGTCGAGAACCGATACGTGGGTATGAAGTCTCGCGGCTGCTACGAAACCCCAGGCGGCACCATCCTGCTGCGGGCACACCGTGCCATTGAGTCCCTGACCCTGGATCGTGAAGTCGCCCATCTCAAAGACGACCTCATGCCTCGGTACGCCAGCATGATTTACAACGGCTACTGGTGGTCACCCGAGCGCCAGGCCCTTCAGGTGCTCATCGACCACACCCAGCAGGTCGTCAACGGGTCCGTTCGTCTCAAACTCTTCAAGGGCAATGTCATCGTCGTGGGCCGGCAGTCTGCCCAGTCCCTCTTCGATGCCAAGATCTCCACCTTCGATGACGACGGTGGCGCCTACAACCAGGCGGATGCGGCGGGCTTTATCAAGCTCAATGCCCTGCGCATGCGCATCGCCGCCTCAAAGCGACGTTAAGCTGCCCGCGGACGCACCTCAGACAGGAGCCTGACCCATGCCTTCTTTTGACGCCACCCTAGAAGCCGATGCCACTGAACTGCGCAACGCTGTCGACCAGACCTCCAAAGAGATCGGCACTCGCTTTGACTTCAAGGGCACCAGCGCCAGTGTCGAGCAAAAAGACCGAGAACTCACCTGCATCGCTGACAGCGAGTTTCAACTGAGCCAAGTCAGAGATGTGCTGATTGGTAAATGTGCCAAGCGAGGGGTCGACGTCCGTTTCCTGAACATGGGTGACATCCAGAAGCTGGGCGGGGACAAGATCAAACAGGTCATCACCGTTCGTCATGGCATTGCCGGCGATGACGCCAAGCGCATCGTTCGCGTGATCAAAGACAGCAAGATGAAGGTTCAGGCCGCCATTCAGGGCGATGCCGTGCGCATCACCGGCGGCAAGCGTGATGACCTACAGGCCGCCATTGCCTTGCTTAAAAAAGACGTCTCGGACCTGCCTTTGAGCTTTGGAAACTTCCGAGACTAGCCGCCCTGCAGGCAGCAAAGGCTAGTGCGCCTGTGGTCCGGTAATCCTGGCCCAGGCGGAGTGGTTGTGAATGGACTCAAAGTTCTCTGCCTCCACCACGTAGTGGGTCACGCCTGGTAGCGCACCAACCGTCAAGGCTACGTCTCGAACCAAGTCCTCGACGAACTTGGCGTTCTCGTAGGCCCGCTCCGTTACGTACTTCTCGTCCGGCCGCTTGAGCAGGCCCCAGAGCTCGCAAGAGGCCTGTGATTCCACGGCTTTGATCAACTCTACTAGACCGGGACCTTTGTATTGGCTGGGGTTGGCCAATGTGACGCTGACCTTGACCTCGCTACGCTGGTTGTGGGCACCGTAATCTGAGATTTCTTTGGAACAGGGGCACAGACTCTTGACCGGTACGGCCACCCGCATCAACACCTGGGAACGGCCATCGGTGCTATGGGCCTCAAAGCCGACCCGATAGTCCATGAGACTCTTGACGCCACTGACAGGTGCTGCCTTTTCGATGAAGAAAGGGGCGTTGAGCTCGATGCTGCCCTCGCTGGCCTCCAACAGACTCACCATCTCCTGAACCAGGGCCGCCATGGAGGCCGGCGTGATCTGGCGCCCCTCCTTGTTCATGGTCTCGAGCAGCGCCACAAAACGACTCATGTGCGTACCCTTGCGATCAGCGGCCAGGCCAACCGACAAAGAGAACTCAGCGATGGACGGCA
>JBMSJG010000066.1:0-5881 GCA_049418645.1 Burkholderiaceae bacterium
TAGTCAGATGCGCTGTCCGTCCTGCGGATCCCCTGATACCCAGGTCACGGATACGCGCATCTCGGAAGACGGCAACGAAATTCGTCGCCGTCGCCGATGTGCCGCCTGCGATCGTCGGTTCAAGACCATCGAGCGCATCGAGCTGACGCTGCCCAGTGTGGTCAAGAAAGATGGCTCGCGCATTGACTTCGATCCCATCAAGCTGAGGGCCAGCATGGCCCTCGCTCTGCGAAAAAGGCCTGTGGCGGCCGATGTGCTCGACACGGCCGTTCGGCAGATCGAGGAGCGCCTGGCGGCCTCCGGTGAACGTGAGGTGAGCACTCAGCTCATTGGTGAACTGGTCATGAAAGAACTCAAACGTCTCGACAAAGTCGCCTACGTTCGCTTTGCCTCCGTCTATCGCAGCTTCGAGGACATTGCTGAGTTTCAAGAGCTATTGGCGGAGGTCGGTCCGCGTCGGCGGGCCTCCGGCCGCAAGACGCGCTAGCCTGCTGACAGCAAAGCCCCATGTTCAACGAGCAAGACGTCTCCCACATGCGCCAGGCGCTGGCATTGGCCGAGCGCGGACTCTTCACCACCACCCCCAATCCGCGGGTGGGCTGCGTGATCGTTCGGGAGCATCAGGTCGTCGGCCAGGGCTGGCATGTTCGGGCTGGTGAGCCCCATGCCGAAGTCCATGCCTTGGCCGAGGCTGGCGAGCAAGCCCGTGGGGCCACGGCCTACATCACCCTAGAGCCCTGCAGCCACACCGGGCGCACTGGACCTTGCAGCCAGGCGCTGATTCAGGCGGGGGTGGCCTCGGTGGTCGCTGCCATGGAGGACCCCAACCCACAGGTCAGTGGCCAGGGTCTGGCGCAACTTCGTGATGCGGGCATTGAGGTTCGGTGTGGTCTGCTGGCCGACGAGGCTGCGGCACTGAATGTGGGCTTTGTGGCGCGCATGAAGAGAGGACGGGCCTGGGTACGTGCCAAATCCGCCATCTCCATCGATGGCTACATTGCGCTACCCAATGGCCAGAGCCAGTGGCTCACCGATGCAGCCTCTCGTGCCGATGGCCATGCCTGGCGGGCCCGGGCCTGTGCGGTGATCACCGGGATTGGCACGTTTCTCAAGGACCGCCCGCTGCTCACGGTACGAGAGGTGATGACCAGTCGACAGCCGTTGCGGGTGGTGATCGATGCACGGCTGCAGGCCGAAGCCGACATGCCGTTTTTCCATGACCCCGCGCCGGCCTTGGTGGTCTGTACCATCGACCCCGACGAGCCCGAGCACCGACAGCGGGCTGATCAACTGAGGAGCTTGGGGGTTGAGGTTGTTCGGCTGCCCTCCGCCTGTGGCCAGCCAGGTCGGCCCATGGCCCTGACCGCTCTGGTCCAACTGCTCACCGACCGGGGCATGAATGAGCTGCACCTGGAGGCGGGGTCTCGCATGACGGGCGCGTTTCTGCAGGCTGGTCTGTTGGATGAGTGGCTGATTTATCAGGCGCCGATTTTTCTGGGGGCCGGTATGCCCATGGCCGAGCCGCTGACCGCCTTGCTGGATCGTCAGGACCCATTGGTCGAACCCAGCCAGGCGCCTCGCTGGCGGCGACTCGATGCGGTCCCAATCGGTGACAGCCTGCGTTTTCGTCTGCTTCGGGCCGACGCCTAGACCGACTCGGACTCGCTACACTCACGCCATGTTCACCGGAATTGTTCAGGCTGTTGGCCAGATTGAATCGGTCCTGCCGCAGTCGACCGTCTATCGCAGTCAGGCCGATCGCGCTCAGGCCCAGTGGAGCGATCAGCAGGGTCTGCGACTCCTGGTGACCTGGGGGGGGCTGGATTACAGCGATGTGAAGGAGGGTGATTCCATTGCCCTCAACGGCGCCTGCATGACCGTCCTGCGGCCAGATGAGCATGGGTTTGCGGTGGACATCTCTCGCGAGAGCCTGGATCGAACCACCGGTCTATCGGAGCCGGGGGCAGTGAATCTGGAAAAGGCCCTTCGGGCCAGTGATCGACTTGGTGGCCATATGGTCTCGGGGCATGTCGACACCACTGCGCCCATCGTCGCGCTCGACCGCGTCGATGAGTCGGTTCGCCTACAGGTGGCCCTGCCCGCAGAGCTCTCAGCCTTTGTGACCGAAAAGGGCTCCATTGCGATTCATGGGGTCAGCCTGACCATCAACCGCCTGGCCGATGGGGTAGGGCCCAAGGGAGAGACGGTGTTGAGCATCAACTTGATCCCGCACACCTGGCAGTCCACCACCCTGTCACAGAAAAAAGTTGGTGACCTGGTCAACCTGGAGGTCGATCCCACGGCCCGGCAGGTGGCCCGAATCCTTGAAAGACTCCATGGCCTGGGAGACCGTCGTGCCTAACACCAGTCGTCATCCGTCACTCCACAGCACCGAAGAGATCATCGAGGAGATCCGGGCCGGACGCATGGTGGTTCTGGTTGACGATGAGGACCGCGAGAACGAGGGTGATCTGGTGATGGCCGCTGATGCCGTCACACCGGAGGCGATCAACTTTATGGCGCGTTACGGCCGTGGCCTGATCTGCCTGACGCTCACCCAAGACAAGTGTCGTCAACTCAAGCTGCCGCTCATGGTTCTCGACAACCGGGCGGCGCATACCACCGCCTTTACGGTCTCCATAGAGGCGGCCACCGGCGTGACCACGGGCATCAGTGCCGCAGACCGTGCCCGAACCATTGCGACGGCAGTGGCGGATGCTGCCAAGCCAGAGGATCTGGTTCAGCCGGGCCACATTTTTCCTCTGATGGCACAGCCTGGTGGGGTATTGGCGCGAGCAGGTCACACCGAGGCCGGCTGCGACCTGCCAGCGTTGGCAGGCCGTCGGCCTGCGGGGGTGATCTGCGAGATCCTCAATGACGATGGCAGCATGGCCCGTCTGCCCGACCTCCTGCAGTTTGCCCAGACGCACGGGCTCAAGCTCGGCAGCATTGCAGATTTGATTCATCACCGGACCGCTCATGAGAGCCTGGTGACCAGGGTGTCTGAACAGCTGCTCTCAGGCCCTTATGCAGGCTGGACCTGTCTGGGCTACCAGGACAAAGCAGTGGGACAGGCTCACCTGGCGCTGCGGCTGGGAACACCCAATGCGCGCGAGGAAACCTTGGTTCGGGTCCATGAGCCCCTGACGGTCTTGGACTTGCTGGGATTTGATCAGGCCGTTCACAGCTGGCCTGTTGCGAAGGCCATGAAGACGATTGCCGAGCGTGGCTGCGGCGTTTTGGTTTTTCTGAATTGCGGCACCTCGCCCCAGGTCTTGTTTGAGCAGATGGCAGGTCGCAAGACCTCGGCTGCGCTGCCGGCCCAGGATTCGGCCAATGCGGCCTCTAGCATGGCCCTGCGCAACTACGGCATGGGGGCTGCCATTCTCAAGGACCTCGGTGTGGGCAAAATGAAACTTTTGGCCCAGCCCCGTAAGATGCCGAGCATGATGGGCTTCGGCCTGGAAGTAACAGGCTATCTGCAGCCGTAACCGCATCAGGGCGGCCTGCCTGTAACGCATTGTCGAAGGAGAGATCGATCATGGCGATCAATCGAATGGAGTCGGATTTCAATGGCGAGGGCCTGCGCATTGGCGTGGTCACTGCGCGGTTTAATGCAGAGGTGACCGAAGCCGAGGAGGCTGCCTGCCTGGCGGCGCTCACAGCCAATGGGGTGGCCCAAGAGGACATCACGGTCGTGAGTGTGCCGGGTGCGCTTGAGATCCCTCTCTCTCTGGCCCAGCTCGCTGAGACCGGTCGTTTCGATGCCTTGATTGCACTGGGCGCGGTGATTCGGGGTGAGACCTATCACTTCGAAGTGGTCTCCAACGAGTCATGTGCAGGGGTCTCACGGGTCAGCCTGGAGTTCCACCTGCCAGTGGCCAACGGCATCCTCACCACCGAGGATGACGCACAGGCCATGGCCCGCGCAGAGGAAAAAGGCCGAGATTGTGCAATGGCCGCCATTGAGATGGCCAACCTCTTGTTCGCCATCGATGACCGACTGGGCGGTGCCGAAGATGAGCGATAAGCCTCTGTCAGGCCAGCCGTCTACCGGCAGTCGAAACGACGCCAAGGCCCGAGGCGCTCGGCGCCTGTCACGACTGCTGGCGGTCCAGTCCACCTATCAATGGCTGTTGTCCGCCGAGGAACCTGGGGCCATCGAGGCCTTCGCCCGCGAGTCTGAAGACTATGCAGCGGCCGACCAGGCCTATTTCGAAGATTGCTTCTACGGCGTGGTTCGACAGTCGGCAGAGCTTCGCGAAAAAATGTCCCCCGCCTTGGACAGAGACCTCCAGCTGGTCTCGCCCGTTGAGCATGCCATCTTGTTGCTGGGTTGTTATGAGTTCATTCATCACCTCGAGGTGCCTTACCGTGTGGTGATCAACGAAGCCGTCGAGTTGGCCAAGTCACTCGGTGGCAACGAGGGTCACAAATACATCAATGGGGTACTGGATCGACTTGCGCCGTTGTGTCGGCCGGATGAACTCCGGGCCTGAGTTTGATCTGATCGAGCGGCTCTTCGCAGAGCCGCTGCGTCGCTCAGGTGGCGGTCGCGCCCTGGCCCATGCCCAGGCCTTGGGCATTGGAGATGACGCGGCGGTCTTGGCGCCGCTGCCCCCGGGCCAACAACTGGTCTTTGCCAGCGACCTGTTGGTCGAGGGCCGTCATTACTTCCCAGAGGTGGACCCAAAGTCTCTGGGTCACAAACTGTTGGCGGTCAACTGCTCGGACCTGGCCGCCATGGGTGCTGAGCCCTTGGCCTGCACCCTGTCGATGGCGATTCGGCGAAGTCGTGTGGGACCGAATGCCTCTGCCGACGATCGGGAGTGGTTGGTGCAATTGGCCCAGGGACTTCAAGACTTGGCTGCTCAGACTGGCTGCACCCTGGTGGGTGGAGACACCGTTGGCCTGGACGATGACCAGCCCGAGAGCTTCAGCATTGCGGTCATTGGCACTGTGCCCCTTGGACAAGCCATTCGGCGTGATGGCCTGCAGCCCGGTGATCAGATTTGGGTCTCTGGTCAACTGGGTGACGGCGCCTGGGCGGTGCGCCACCGAGTGGCCAATCAACGCCTGAACTGGCCCGAGCCACGACTGGCTTTGGGCCAAGCCTTGCGGGAAGTGGCCCATGCCGCCATCGATGTCTCAGATGGTTTGTCGTCCGAGTTGGCCCACTTGGCGGGGGCCTCCGCCAGGCGACTCGGCCAGCCCGTGGCGCTTCGGATCGAGCTGCTGTCGCTGGCGGGCTGCCTGAGCCCTGGCCTGGCCGAGCAGGTGCAGCGGGGTGAGCTGTCCGTGGAACAGGCCTGTCGTCTGGCCGCCTCCAGCGGCGACGAATACGAGCTTTGTTTTGCAACGCCCGCGGCGGCCCATGATCAGGTGATTCAGGTGGGGCATCACCTTGGTCTGGCGCTCACGCCGATTGGCTGGGTGGAGCCGATGAGGGTCCATCAGGCCGGTTCAGCGATTGAAACGATCGACTCAACCGCACCCATCAAACCGGTGGGGTCAGTGGTCTGGCTCGACGACCAGCAAAAGCCTCTACCGCCTGACCGAGCCCCGGTCGCCGGCTTTGACCATTTTGGGGAAACTGCATGATGCAAGAGCCTTCGTCGACCGCCCCGACCATCGCGCCCAGCGCGTCTGAGGTAAGGGTTCAGCCAAAACACATTTGGCTGCAGCACCCGGCCCATGTGCTGGCCTTTGGATTTGGCAGCGGCTTGTCCCGACACGGGCCAGGCACGGTGGGCACGCTCGTGGCCTGGCTGAGTTTTGTGGTGATGGGGGCGGTCTGGCCAGTCTGGGTGCTCTGGCTGATCACCCTGGTGGGACTGGTGGGCGGCATTTGGATTTGTCAGGTGACTGGCCGCGCCTTGGG
>JBMSJG010000067.1:0-5857 GCA_049418645.1 Burkholderiaceae bacterium
TGTCGGTTGAGCGCATTGAACACTGGCGCTCCAACGGTGCTCAGCTGAGCCCCCGTGTTGAGCAGTTGCTCAAAGACTTCTCCAAGGCTGCTGCCTAAGCACTGAACCGGTCGACCCTGGGGCCCGCGCAGTTTGCGCAGCCTCGGCGACCTGGCCTTATGCCTGCGAGGAAACCGGACGATTCCTTCGCCGCTCGCCGGCTCTCTAAGCTGGGGGTTAAAGCCCCAGCTGTTGTGACCCCCAAGTTGGTTTTTTCCAAGACCTCAGGTCCCACCGACCTGGTGGTGCTCGGTCGCATCCGTGCGCCGGTGGGTACCAAGGGCCAACTGCGGGTGGCCAGCCTGTTTCCGGGCGATGTCCAAGAGTCCGTGTTGTTCGATGCTGAGCAACTCTGGGCCAAGGGGCCTGGGGGATGGCTGCGGTTGGATGTCACCCTGTGTCAACCGGTGGGCAAAGAGGCCCGCATGGGCTTTGCCCAGGTTGATTCCCGGGATTTGGCTGAGCAGATGCTTGGTTTTGAGCTGGGTGTCAGCCGCGCCGACTTGCCTGAACCCGATCCCGATGAGTTTTATTGGGAAGACCTGGTGGGCTGCCGCGTGACCAATCGGCAGGGCGAATCATTGGGTCAGGTGGAACGACTAGAAACCAATGGAGTGCACGACTGGATCGTCGTGGGCCGCCATTGGATTCCCTACGTGGACCGTTACATAGACCGGGTGGACCTGGCCGCCAAAACCATTGCGGTCGACTGGCAGCCAGACTGGACGGTCTAAAGCGACTCCTTAGGCGCCAAGCGCCTTTCTGATCTGCTCCAGTGCGCTGGGGTCCTCGAGTGTGGTCATGTCGCCGGGATCGCGGCCTTCTGCCAGCGCCTGCATGGCCCGCCGCAGCAGCTTGCCACTGCGGGTCTTGGGCAGCAGGGTGACAAAGTGAACCCGCGATGGCCTGGCAATCGCCCCAATCTCGTGATCGACTGTGGCCATGATGGCTTTCTCCTCTGCCTTGGCGCCGTCGGGTGTTGCAGCCACGCTGGCGTCTTTGAGCACGGCAAAGGCCATCGGCATCTGGCCCTTGAGGGTGTCGGCCACGCCCACCACAGCCACCTCGGCCACGTTCTTGTGAGCCTGAATCGCTTCTTCGATTTCACGGGTACCCAGGCGGTGTCCCGCCACGTTGATCACGTCGTCGGTGCGGCCCAGGATGAAGTAGTAGCCATCGTCATCGCGGGTGGCGTAGTCAAAGGTGGAATACAGATGCTGACCGGGCACGGCACTGAAGTAGGTCTTCACAAAACGCTCGTCATCGCCCCAGACGGTCTGCAGGCAGCCGGGTGGCAGCGGCGGCATGGCACAGAGCATGCCCTTTTCGTTGGCACCGACCTCTTCGAAGGTGCTCTCATGAACCAGACGAATGTCATATCCGTAGACTGGGAAGCTGGGGCTGCCGAACTTGGTCTCGGTGACCTCCAGGCCGTGTTGGGCTGACAAGATCGGCCAGCCGGTCTCGGTCTGCCAGTAGTTGTCGATGATCCGAGCGCCTCCCAGGGCATCGGAAATCCACTTGGCCGTCGGCTCGTCCAAGGGCTCACCGGCCAGGAACAGACGACGCAGGCACTTGGTGTTGTGCTGGGTCATGTAGGCGGGGTCTTGCTTCTTCAGAACCCGGGCGGCCGTGGGCGAAGAGAACATGGTGCTGACCTGGTACTTCTCGACGATCGACCACCAGATCGCGGGGTCGGGTCGCAGTGGCAGACCCTCGTAAACAATCGTGGTGGAGCCATTGATCAGCGGGCCGTAGATGATGTACGAGTGGCCGACCACCCAGCCGATGTCCGAGGTGCAGAAAAAGACCTCGCCTGGCTTGCAGTCGTAGATGTGTTTCATGGACGCGGCCAGGGCCACAGCATAGCCGCCGGTATCGCGCTGCACGCCCTTGGGCTTGCCAGTGGTGCCGCTGGTGTACAGGATGTAGCTGGGGTCTGTGGACTGCATCTTTTCGCAGGGCACCTGGGCATTCAGGTGCTGGGCACGGGCCTGGGCATAGTCCACATCGCGACCAGCCACCAGGTCCATCTTGGCCAGGCCACGGTTGACCAGCAGCACATGCTTGGGCGGCTTGGTAGCTAGGCTGCAGGCCTCGTCGACCAGATGCTTGTAGGGGACCTCTTTGCCGTTGCGCATACCGGCATCGGAGGAAATCATCAGCACCGGCGTAGCGTCATCAATCCGAGCCGCTAAGGACGGGGCTGCAAACCCACCAAAGACCACCGAGTGAATGGCCCCGATACGGGTACAGGCCAGAATGGCAAAGATGGCTTCGGCAATCATGGGCATGTAGACCAGCACGCGATCGCCGCGCTTCACACCAAGTGACTGCATGATGGCAGCCATGCGCTGAACTTCTTGGTGCAGCTCGGCGTAGCTGTAGACCTTCTCCTCGTTGGTCTCGGTGGAGATGTAGACCAATGCCTTCTGGTCGGCCCGGTCCTTCAGGTGACGGTCAACGGCGTTGTGACACAGGTTGGTGCTGCCGCCCACGTACCAGCGGGCAAAGGGCGGGTTGGAGAAGTCCAAGACCTGCTTGGGCTGCTCGAACCAGTCGATGTGCTGGGCCTGCTCGGCCCAGAAGCCTTCTTTGTCTGAGATCGACCGGGCATGGATACCGGCCAGTTTGGTATTGCTGTAATTGGTGCTCATGTTGTTCTCCTTGCCCATTTGTTTTGTGACCAGTGTGGCTGGGCTGCACACCAGTCGATTCTGCGATGCTGCTTGGGTCGACCTGGCACCCCTCTAGCGGGGGTGCTCAGGTCTCGCCGTCTCCTCCTGCTCCTGATCGTTTTTGACTCAGCTGGCCTCCAAGACCTCTGCGGGGCAATACACCTCGCCCTTCATCAAAATTCGCGCACTGCGGCTCATGACGGCCTTGGTGACTTTCCATTGACCCGATTCCAGCTGGGCTGCTGCGCCTACTCTGAGCGTGCCCGAGGGGTGACCAAAGCGCACAACATCGCGCTGACCACCACCGGCCGCCTGGTTAACGATGGTGCCAGGCACGGCGGCTGCGGCGGCGATGGCCACTGAGGCCGTGCCCATCATGGCGTGGTGCAGCTTGCCCATGGAGATCGCCCGCACCAGCAGGTCGATGTCACAGGCCTGCACGGTCTTGCCGCTGGAGGCGGTGTAGGTTTTGGGGGCTGCGACGAAGGCCACCTTGGGGGTGTGCTGTCGTGTCTTGGCCTCGTCTAGTTGTTTGATCAGGCCCATGCGCAAGGAGGCATGCGCTCGAATGGTCTCCAGGCGGGCCAGTGCTGCGGCATCGCCGTTCAGATCGTCCTGCAGCTCGCAGCCGGTGTAACCGATCGCCTCGGCCTGCACAAAGACCGTTGGGATGCCGGCGTTGATCATGGTGGCCTTGAGCACGCCGATACCTGGGACTTCAAGGTCGTCTACCAGGTTGCCAGTGGGGAACATGCTGGCTGGCGCATCGTCGCCACCGTCTTCGTCGGCTGCCGGGTCCATGAACTCCACGGGAATCTCCGCGGCCGGAAAGGTGACGCCATCGAGTTCGAAGTCACCAGTCTCTTGTACCTGGCCGTTGACGATGGGCACGTGGCCGATGATGGTCTTGCCAATGTTGACCTGCCAGATGCGAACCGCAACGACCCCGTTCTGGGGAATGCGGCTGGGGTCCACGAAGCCGTTGGCCACCGCAAAGGGACCGACCGCTGCGCTCAGGTTGCCGCAGTTGCCACTCCAGTCCACAAAAGGCTTGTCGATGCTGACCTGACCAAACAGGTAATCCACGTCGTGGTCGGGCCGGCTGCTCTTGGACAAGATGACGGACTTGCTGGTGCTGGAGCTGCCGTTGCCCATGCCATCGATCTGCTTGCCATAGGGGTCTGGGCTGCCAATCACCCGCATCAAGAGGGCGTCACGAACAGGACCTGGCTGCTGGGCGGCTGCGGGCAGGTCTTGCAGACGAAAGAAGACGCCCTTGCTGGTGCCGCCGCGCATGTAGGTGGCCGGAACGCGAATCTGCGGTTTGCTCATGGGCGTTGGTTCCTCATGGGTGTGGACTCCTTAGGCGGCCTTGGATTCCAGGAAGTCTTGGGCAAAGCGCTGCAGCACGCCACCGGCCTCGTAAATAGAGACTTCTTCTGCGGTGTCGAGCCGGCAGAGCACGGGCACTTGAACCTGGCTGCCGTCCTTGCGATGAATCACCAGGGTCAGTTGTGCACGGGGTGTGCGTGCGCCAGTGACATCGAAGGTCTCGGTGCCATCGATGCCGAGCGTCTTGCGGGTGGTGCCGGGCAGAAACTCCAGCGGTAGCACGCCCATGCCCACCAGGTTGGTGCGGTGAATGCGCTCAAAGCCCTCGGCCACAATGGCCTCGACGCCAGCCAGGCGGACGCCCTTGGCGGCCCAGTCTCGTGAGGAGCCTTGGCCATAGTCGGCCCCGGCAATGATGATGAGCGGCTGCTTGCGAGACATATAGGTCTCGATGGCCTCCCACATGCGCATGACCTTGCCCTCGGGCTCAACACGGGCCAGAGAACCTTGCTTGACCTGACCATCGACCACTGCCATCTCGTTGATGAGCTTGGGGTTGGCAAAGGTGGCCCGCTGGGCCGTCAGGTGATCACCGCGGTGGGTGGCGTAGGAGTTGAAGTCTTCTTCGGGCAGGCCCATCTTGGCCAGGTATTCACCTGCTGCGCTGTCCAACAGAATGGCGTTGCTGGGCGAGAGGTGGTCCGTGGTGATGTTGTCACCCAGGACGGCCAGGGGCCGCATGGCTTTGAGCGTGCGCTCACCGGCCAGTGCACCCTCCCAATAGGGCGGGCGACGAATGTAGGTGCTCTGAGGACGCCAGCTGTAGAGCGGGCTGATCTTGTCGGTGTTGGTCTCGACCCGAACCGCGAACATGGGGTCATAGACCTTGCGGAATTGCTCAGGCTTGACGCTGGCAGCCACCACGGCATCGATCTCGGCATCGCTGGGCCAGAGGTCGGCCAGGCGAATGGGCTTGCCGTTCGCATCCGTGCCAAAGCTGTCTTTCTCGATGTCAAAGCGAACCGAGCCAGCCAAGGCATAGGCAATGACCAAGGCGGGTGAGGCCAGGAAGGCCTGCTTGGCATAGGGGTGGATACGACCGTCGAAGTTGCGGTTGCCCGACAACACGGCGGTGGCGTACAGGTCACGGTCAATGATCTCTTGCTGGATCTTGGGGTCCAGGGCACCACTCATGCCATTGCAGGTGGTGCAGGCAAAGGCCACCACGCCAAAGCCCAGTTTCTCGAGCTCGGGCATGAGGCCAGCCTCTTCTAGGTACAACGCCACCGCCTTGGAGCCTGGTGCGAGCGAGCTCTTGACCCAGGGCTTGCGACCCAGGCCCAGGGCGTTGGCCTTTTTGGCCAGCAGACCGGCCGCAATCATGTTGCGGGGGTTGTTGGTGTTGGTGCAGCTGGTGATCGCCGCGATGATCACCGCGCCGTCCGGCATCTGCCCAGGCTGCTCGGTGTAGGCGCCCGCAATGCCGGCAGCCGCCAGATCGGTGGTGGCCACGCGCTTGTGCGGATTTGATGGGCCCGCAATGTTGCGAACCACGGTGCCCAGGTCGAACTGCAGCACACGCTCGTACTGCGCCTTGACCATGCCATCGGCCCACAAGCCAGTCTGCTTGGCATAGGCCTCGACCAGGGCGATCTGCTGCTCCTCGCGGCCGGTGAGTCGCAGATAAGAGATGGTCTGTTCGTCGATGTAGAACATGGCCGCAGTCGCACCGAACTCCGGTGCCATGTTGGCAATGGTGGCGCGGTCGCCCAGGGTCAGTGACTTGACGCCGGGACCATAGAACTCCA
>JBMSJG010000068.1:0-5842 GCA_049418645.1 Burkholderiaceae bacterium
CGACGAATGTCGGCCTCGGCCTCATCGGGGGTGTCGTAACGCTTTTGGACCTCAAAGGCGACTTCGTTGGCGCCGCCATGCTTGGGGCCACGCAGGGCACCAATCGCACCGGCGATGGCCGAGTGCATGTCGGAACCGGTGCCGGCGATGACGCGTGCGGTAAAGGTCGAGGCATTGAACTCGTGCTCGGCATACAGGTTGAGCGAGACGTGCATGGCCTTGACCCACTCGGCACTGGGCGCCTGACCATGCAACAGGTGCAGGAAGTGTCCGCCAATGCTGTCGTCGTCGGTCTCGACGTCGATCATGCGGCCGTTGTGGCTGTAGTGGTACCAGTAGAGCAGCATGCTGCCCAGCGAGGCCATGAGGCGGTCGGCGATGTCACGGGCACCGGGCACGTTGTGATCGTCTTTCTCGGGCAGGGTGCAGCCCAGGGCCGAGACACCGGTGCGCATCACATCCATGGGATGGGCCGAGGCGGGCAGGGCCTCCAGGGCGCTCATCACGGCAGCGGGCAGGCCACGCAGGGCCTTGAGTTTTTTCTTGTAGCCGGACAGTTCAGCGGCGTTGGGCAGCTTGCCGTGAACCAGCAGGTGGGCGACTTCTTCGAATTCGCAGGCAGAGGCCAGGTCCAGAATGTCAAAACCACGGTAGGCCAGGTCATTGCCCGTTCGTCCGACGGTGCACAGGGCTGTGTTGCCGGCGGTCACACCCGACAGGGCAACTGACTTCTTGGGCTTGGGTGCGGTGGTCGCTGCTTCTTGAGACATCCGAGAGGGTCCTTTCTGGTTTTCGAAGACTTAGGATTTTTTGTTGAACAGGGCGTCGAGTTTGTTCTCGAAGTCCCAGTAGCCGATGGCGTCGTAGAGTTCTTGGCGGGTCTGCATGAGATCCAGCACGTTCTTCTGAGTGCCGTCTTTACGCACAGCCTCATAGACGGCCTGGGCCGCTTTGTTCATGGCCCGGAAGGCCGACAGCGGATACAGAATCATGGCGACCTGTTGGGCGCGCAACTCGTCGACGGTGAAGAGTGGGGTGGAGCCAAACTCAGTGATGTTGGCCAGGATGGGCACCTTGACCGCATCGGCGAACTGTTTGTACATGCCCAGCTCGGTCATGGCCTCCGGGAAGATGGCATCGGCACCTGCTTCGACGCAGGCGCAGGCGCGGTCCATCGCTGCCTGCAAACCCTCAACGGCCAAGGCGTCGGTACGGGCCATGATCACAAAGCTGTCATCGGTTCGGGCATCGACGGCGGCCTTGACGCGGTCAACCATTTCCTCGGTGGTCACGATGGCCTTGCCAGGACGGTGGCCACAACGCTTGGCACCGACTTGGTCTTCGATGTGCATGGCCGCCGCACCAAACTTGATCATGCTCTTGGTGGTGCGGGCGATGTTAAAGGCCGAGGAGCCGAAGCCGGTGTCCACGTCGACTAGTAGGGGCAGGTCACAGACATCGGTGATGCGGCGGACATCGGTCAGCACGTCGTCTAGACCAGAAATACCCAAGTCGGGCAGGCCCAGCGAGCCAGCCGCGACCCCACCACCAGACAGGTAGATGGCCCGGTAGCCAGCACGCTTGGCCAGCAAGGCATGGTTGGCGTTGATGGCACCAATGATTTGCAGGGGGGATTCTTCGACCAGGGCGGCTCGGAATTTCTGGCCGGCGGTCAGCTTGCGATCAGACATGGGTTTCCTTTCGACGAATCACCTGACTCTACGCCGCTCGGCCGAGGCCGGGAATTCCGGATCGGGGGATGAGCCTTCGTGAAATACGAAGGCTTGCGGCTAGCCTTTCAGTCGGCCGGCCAGGTGGGCGAAGAGGTCCTGCGCGGCTGGCTGGGCGCTGCCCCCCAGACGTCGAGAGACGGCGATCAGACGCTGGTCCTGGATGCCTTCTAGGCCCAGGATGCGCAGGTCCAATAGCTTGGCAAACCGCTTGGCCACGATCTCGGGCAAGACCGTCACGCCGAGGCCGGCGGCGACCAGCTGGGACAAGGCATCGAAGCCTTTGGCCCGGACCCTCACGTGCAGCAGCTGACCCTTGAGCCTGGCCAGATCGGCCAGCCATTCTGAAATGGACCCTCCCTCTTGGGAGAGGATCAGGTCCTGGGTCAGGAGCTGGTCAATGGTCATCTTTTTCTGGTCGGCCGGGACGGCGTCACGCGGCAGCATGATCACCAGCCGATCCTTGTAATAGGGTGCGGACTCCAAGTCCTCGCGGGTGACAGGACCGGCCAGTACCCCAATGTCGGCCTGGCCATCGGCCAGCATGCGCTGGATCTCTCGGCTGGTGTACTCCGAGAGGTCGATGCGAATGCCCGGGTGAGACTGCAGAAATGCGGTCAGGTCGTTGGGCAGTACCGTCGCAATCGAGCTGACATTGGCAATGACTCGGATGTGTCCGGTGACCCCCTGCTGGTGATCCTCCAATTCCACCTGCAGCCGCCCCAGTTCGCGTTCGATGGCCCGGGCTCGGTCTAGGACCAGCTGACCAGCTTCGGTCAGACGCACCCCACGGGCGTGCCGCTCCAACAACTCAACGCCCAGACGTTGTTCCAACTCCTTCATGCGGGTCGAGGCGGCGCCCAGCGCCAGGTGGCATTGCTCGGCGGCCTGGGTGATCGACCCGGTCTGGGCGACCGCCAGCAGAATCCGCAGGCTGGTGAGGTCGACCCGGTGGGCGTTGATCAGTGGCCTTTTCGTTGCAGACATTGCAGGTACTCGAGTGGATCGGGGGCGGTCTGATTGCGTTGGGCCGTCCAGAGCATCTCACCCAGGCAGTCCATGGCCAGGTGCATGGCCTCGTGCAGGCTGCCGGTCTGATGGGTCAATTGGTCCAGGGCGGATTTGACCCCTGGCGGCTGGTCGATGCTGTGCTGTTCGGCCAGGCTCAGGTGCATGGAGAGGTGCAAAAAAGGATTCATCTGACCACTCTCAACACTGAAATCCTGGCCTAGGGCTGTCTGAGGATCTTCGAGCAGGGCGTGATACTCGGGGTGTTCGGCAATCCACTCGGCTGCGGTCAGCTGCAGGCCGACCAGTGGCTCATGGGCTCGCATCTTGGCCCAGGTCTCGCAGAAGAAGGCACGGACTTGGTCTCGACTGGGATTAAAAAACATCGCTGCTCTTGTCTTTGTATTCGCAGAGGTCTTCCATGATGCACCGTTTGCACAGAGGCTGGCGAGCCTTGCAGGTGTATCGCCCATGCAGGATGAGCCAGTGATGGGCATTGACCCGGTAGCCGGCCGGCACAGTCTTCTCCAGCTTTTTTTCCACGGCCAGAACGGTCTTGCCAGCCGCCAGCTTGGTGCGGTTGCAGACCCGAAAAATATGGGTGTCAACGGCGAAAGTCTCGTGGCCGAAGGCGGTGTTCAAGACCACGTTGGCCGTCTTGCGACCAACGCCTGGGAGGGCCTGCAGAGCCTCTCGGTCGTCGGGGACTTGGCCTTTGTGCTGGTCGATCAGGATCTGACAGGTCTGAATGACATGTTTGGCCTTGGTCTGATACAGGCCAATGTGTCGAATAAACGGAATCAGTCCGTCCACGCCAAGTTTGAGCAGGGCCTTGGGCGTGTTGGCCTTTGGGAAGAGTTTTCGGGTGCCTTGGTTCACCGATACATCAGTGGCCTGCGCCGAGAGCATCACAGCGATAAGCAGTTCAAAGGGCGTACTGAACTCGAGCTCGGTCGTTGGATTTGGATTGGCTGCCGCCAGACGCTCATAGATCGCGAGCCGTTTTTCGGCGTTCACTGGGGGGCCTCTTGCATGGCCTTGGCCTTCTGGCGGGCCGCGGCGAGCAGCGCCCGACGCTTGTCTTGGCGTTTGGCTTCGCGGGCGTCGGTCTTGGTCTGAAGCCGCTGCTGCCTGGCGTCATAGAGACGACGGGCGTGCTCGGCCTGCTCGGTCTTCCACTGGTCGATCTGGGGATGGGGGATCAGGCGGATGCAGTCGACCGGGCAGGGTGCGATACAGAGTTCACAGCCGGTGCAGTCCGGTGCGATCACTCGATGCATTTTCTTGAAGCCTCCGACAATGGCATCGACCGGGCAGGCCGCGATGCACAGGGTGCAGCCAATGCATCGACTGGGGTCAATGACGGCCAGTTGGGGCGGCTGGTGCTCGCCGCAGCTGGCATCCAGTGGCAGGGTGGGTTGGCCGGTGACCTGGGCCAGTGTCGCAATACCCGCATCACCGCCGGGCGGGCATCGATTGATGGGGGCTTGTTCCTGGACGATGGCTTGGGCGTAGGGACGGCAGGCAGGGTAGCCGCAGCGGGTGCACTGCGTCTGGGGCAGGACCGCATCGATGGCCTTGATCAGGGCCAAGTCCGAACCGACCGACATCCGAGAACCTTGTGGTGAGACGGGCCGGCCGGGGGCAGCCCCTCAGGCGGCCTTTCTAGTTTTGGCCGAACGGGCCGAGGTGGCGGTCGCGGGCTTGGTGACCACCTTTGTGTTTGTCTTGGCGGCGGGCGGTTTGTGGTCGCCATGCTTGGCAATAAAGGCCGCAATCTGAGGCGCGACAATGTTGCGCCAACGCTTGCCACTGAAGATGCCATAGTGACCAGCACCCTTGACCAGGTAGTGTGATTTGGCCGACTTGGGAATGCTGCTGCACAGGTCGTGGGCCGCTGCTGTCTGGCCAACGCCAGAGATGTCGTCGAACTCACCCTCGACCGTCATGAGGGCGGTCTCAGTGATGTCTTGGGGACGCACCAGCTGGCCGCCCACCTGCCAACGGCCTTCGGGCAGCTGGTGATCCTGGAAGACCACTCGAATCGTGTCCAGGTAAAACTCCGCCGGCAGGTCCAGCACCGCGTTGTATTCGTCGTAGAACTCTCGGTGTGCCTCAGCGCTCTGCTCATCCCCCTGCACCAGGTGTTCAAAGTAATCCCAATGCGAGTTGGCATGGCGACCAGGGTTCATCGACACAAAGCCTGCGTATTGCAGAAAGCCTGGGTAGACCTTGCGAAGGTAGCCCGGGTAGCGCTGGGGCACCGTGTGAATGACATTGCGCTCGAACCACTGCATGTTGTGTGACTTGGCCAGATCGTTAACCTGGGTCACGCCAACCCGCGTGTCAATCGGCCCACCCATCATGGTCATGGTCAACGGCTTGGCGGGGTCTTGGTTGCTGGCCATTAGCGAGACCGCGGCCAGAACCGGCACGGTGGGCTGACAGACTGAGATCAGGTGCAGATCGGGACTCAGGAATCGAATGAAGTCCTGGACGTAATGGACATAGTCGTCTAGCCCGAACTCACCGTCTGTCAGGGGCACCATTCGGGCGTCTACCCAGTCGGTCACGTAGACATCGTGCTCGGCCAGCATGGTCCTCACGGTGTCTCGCAAGAGGGTGGCGTGGTGCCCCGACAAGGGCGCAACAATCAGGACTTTGGGACCGGGGTCCGTGCTCTTGACCCGGTAGCGTTTCTTGAAGTGCAGCAGCTTGCAAAAGGGCTTGTCGAGGGCGATCTCTGGCTCCACCACCGCTGTGCCGCCTGAGGTTTCGACGGCGTGAATCCGCCATGGGGGCTTTTCATAGTCCTTGCCGAGCCGATGCGTCAGGTCCAGGGCTGCAGCGATGCGGCGGGCCATGGGCGAATACGACAGGGGCGAGTAGGGGTTGGTGTAGAGCTGGGACGCAGAATTGGCCCAGGCCGACACCGGGTGCATGAACGCCCGACGCATTTCGTGGAGTTGATAGAGCACGGCAACCTCTCAGAACGGCAGATGGTGCAGGGTAACAAGAAGTCCCCTGGTCTTACCAGTAATTTTCCGTTGCGATTTGTCCTGGACGAGAACTTCTGGCGGACACAAACCCATGTTTTTTAAGGG
>JBMSJG010000069.1:0-5807 GCA_049418645.1 Burkholderiaceae bacterium
TAGTCATAGCCCGCCTCCTGGGCCCTGGGGCCAGTCTGCCCATAGCCCGTCACCGAGCAGTAGATCAGTCTTGGATTCTTGGTCTGAAGGGTCTGGGCGTCCAAGCCGTATTTTTTGAGCTGGCCGACCTTGAAGTTCTCGACCACCACATCGGCCTGCTCAGCCAGACGCGCAATCGCTGACAGATGCCTTGGGTTACCAAAGTCAGCCGCAACGGAGTGCTTGCCGCGGTTGGCGCAGGTGAAGTAACTGGCGGTGTCATCGGTCCACCATGGTGGCCCCCACTGACGGGTGTCGTCACCGCTGCCAGCACGCTCAACCTTGAGGACGGTCGCACCCTGGTCCGCCAGCAACTGGGTCGCCCATGGACCCGCCAAGACCCTGGAGAGGTCCAGCACCTTGATGCCTGCCAGCGGCAAGGTGGTCTGTGTGGTCACTGACGAACGAGGGCGGTTGGGCTAAAAAAAGGCCTGAATGCCAGTCTGGGCCCGACCCAGAATTAGGGCATGGATGTCATGGGTGCCCTCATAGGTGTTCACCACCTCTAAATTCACCATATGACGCATCACGCCGAACTCATCGGTGATGCCATTGCCGCCCAGCATGTCCCGCGCCATTCGAGCAATGTCCAAGGCCTTGCCACAGTTGTTGCGTTTGACAATCGAGGTCGCCTCGACAGCCGCCGTGCCGTTTTCTTTCATGCGACCCAGACGCAGGACAGCCTGATAGCCCAAGGCGATCTCGGTCTGCATGTCAGCGAGTTTCTTTTGAATCAGTTGGTTCGCAGCCAAGGGACGGCCAAACTGCTGCCGATCCATGACGTATTGCCGAGAGGCATGCCAGCAGAACTCTGCCGCGCCCAACACACCCCAGGCAATGCCAAAGCGCGCCGAGTTCAAGCAAGTGAACGGTCCCTTAAGGCCCCGAATGTCTGGAAAGGCGTTCTCCTCTGGCACGAAGACCTGGTCCATCACGATCTCACCGGTAATGGAGGCCCTCAGACCAATCTTGCCGTGAAGGACCGGCGCCGATAAGCCCTTCATGCCCTTCTCCAGCACAAAGCCACGGATCTCGCCCGCGTCGTCCTTGGCCCAGACCACAAACACATCTGCAATCGGGCTGTTAGAGATCCAGGTCTTGGCGCCGCTCAAGAGATAGCCACCCGGCGTGGCCTTGGCCCGGGTGACCATGCTGCCAGGGTCTGATCCATGATTAGGCTCGGTCAGTCCAAAACAGCCGATCCACTCGCCACTGGCCAGCTTGGGCAGGTACTTCTGCCGCTGGGCCTCCGTACCAAATGTATAGATGGGCAGCATGACCAACGAGCTCTGCACACTAAACATGCTGCGATAGCCACTGTCGATGCGTTCGACCTCGGAGGCAATCAGGCCGTAAGCAACATCGCCTACACCGGCCCCGCCATAGTCGGTGGGGATCGTCGGACCCAACAGGCCGAGCTCACCCATCTCACGAAAAATGCTGGCATCGGTCTTTTCGTGGCGAAAGGCCTCTAACACTCGTGGCGCCAGCTTGTCCTGGCAGTAATCCCTTGCCGCCTGACGAATCATGGTCTCGTCTTCGGTCAGCTGATCAGACAGCAGAAAGGGGTCTTCCCATTTGAACTTGGCATGCGGCTTGAGCATTGGAGAGTCCTTGGTTTTTAGAGGATTCGGTCTAGACGCTTAGTATCGCACCGCCATCGATTCGGACCATGGATCCGGTGACATAGCTGGCCCGTTCAGAGGCCAGAAAGGCCACGACATCGCCGTATTCCTGAGGCTTGCCATAGCGTCCGACTGGAATACTGGCCATGGACCGGCGCTCGATCTCCTCAACGGCGACGCCTTCTTTGGTGGCCTTGCTCTGGTCGATAAAACGAGTGCGATCCGTGGCCACACGACCAGGCAGAACCATGTTGGCGGTGACACCACTGGCGGCGACCTCATTGGCCAGGGTCTTGTTCCAGCCGACCAGTGCCCCGCGCAGGGTATTGCTCATGGCCAGGTTGGGGATGGGCACCACCACACCCGATGAGGCATTGGTCAGAATCCGACCCCAGCCGTGTTGCTTCATGGCGGGTAGAACCGCGTCGGTCAGGGCAATCACCGGCAGGATGAGGTTGTTGACCTGCTCCTGCCAGACGGACAGCGGCTGCGCCTGAACCGGGCTAGGGGCCGGTCCTCCACCATTGTTAAACAGAATCTGAATGTGACCGCCAGCCAGTTGCACCGCCTGCTCATGCAGCACTGAAATGCGATCGATCTCCCGAACATCCCAGGCCATGGCGTGGGCGTTGCCACCGGCTGCCTTGATCTGGTCAACGGTCTGCTGGACCTTGTCCAGGGTTCGGCCTGCCGCCACCACCACTGCACCCTCTGCGGCGAGTGACAGTGCCACCGCCTGGCCCAACCCACCACCGGCGCCCAAGACCAATGCGCGTTTGCCTTTAAGACCCAAATCCATTCTGTGCTCCTTCGTAACAGTCAAAAATTTTCGGTATCGACGCCGGCCTGGGCAGCCGCATCGTATCGACCCCCCACCACGTTGTGCTGACCGATGAGTCGGTCCACCATCTGCCACTCTTCGTGACTCAGAGACTGGCTGGCCGCCTGCGCATTCTCGCGGGCATGGTCCACTGAGGTGGTCCCCGGAATGGGAATGATGGCGGGAGACTTCTGCAGCAGCCAGGCCAATGCCAGCTGGGCCGTGGTCATCCCCAAGGCGTGCGCCTTTTCTCTAAGGGTGACTCGCAAAGCTTGGTTGTGCTCAAACGCTGGCGAGAGAAAACGCGGCATCTTCTGACGCAGATCGTCGCCGGCCAGTCCATCTAAACCCTCAAACGAATCCGTCAGAAACCCCCGCCCAACGGGGCTAAAAGCGACCAAAGCCACCCCAAGCCTCTCACAGTTCTGCAGCAAGGCGATCTCTGGGTTACGAGTCCAGAGTGAGTACTCGGACTGCACCGCTGTGATGGGATGTACCGCGTGCGCTTTTTGAAGAGTCGCTGCAGAGACCTCAGACAGTCCGATCGTACGGACCTTGCCTTGCTCCACCAGGCGGCCCATGGCCCCAACCACCTCCTCGATGGGCGTGACCTTGTCCCAGCGATGCAGGTAATAGAGATCCAGCACGTCGGTCTTCAGGCGCTTAAGACTGTCATGGCAGTTCTGGACAATGGTCTGGGGCTTGCTGTCGATGCGGCGGCGATAGCCCTCTGGACCCTGCTCGGCGACCATGCCCCCCTTTGAGCACAGCACAATCTGGTGTCGGTATGCCGCCACCAGGATCTCGGAGAGCAGCGTCTCGTTGTGACCGTTGCCGTAGAGCATGGCCGTGTCGAACAAGGTGGTTCCCGACTGCAGGGCTGCCTCGATCACCGGCTTGGCCTGCTCAGCAGTCATCTTCTGGCCATAGCCGTGGCTAAAGTTCATGCAGCCAAAGCCTATGGCAGAGACCTGAAACGGGCCCAACCGACGCATGGGCATGGAGATGGACGAGCTCACTTAGGCCACCACGGGGGTGATGAGACGGCCGGTGGAGAAAAAGGACTCGACGTTGTCAAAGACCAGGTCCTCCATGGCCCGACGCGTCTCGTGAGTGCCACTGCCCACATGCGGCAGAAGGACTGCGTTATCCAAGGACATCAACTCAGCAGGAACGCGGGGCTCATGGACAAAGACGTCAAGCCCTGCCCCCGCAATGGTCTTGTCCTGAAGGGCCTGCACCAGAGCAGGCTCATCAATGACGCTGCCGCGAGCCACGTTTACCAGATAGCCTTGAGGACCCAAGGCCTGTAGGACTGCTCGGTTCACCAATCCTTCGGTCTGCTCGCCCCCGGTCACCACCACCATCAAGACATCAGCCCAGTTCGCGAGCGCGACCGGTGAATCAAAGTACTCAAAGTCCAGGTCATCCCGCCTGCGGCGGTTGTGATAACCAATGGCCATTCGAAAGCCCTGGGCTCGTTGGGCAATGGCCTGACCAATCTGGCCGCATCCCAGAATGCCAAGCCGCTTGCCCCAGACCCGACTGGTGAGGGGATAGGCGCCTTGGGGCCAATGACCCTGCCTGACAAACCGATCGCTGGCTGACAGGCCACGCATGGTGTCAATCATGAGACCCATGGCCAAGTCCGCCACACACTCGGTCAAGACATCTGGCGTGCTAGAAACCGCAATGCCATGATCTTTGGCATAGCCCAGGTCTACCTTGTCCACGCCAATGCCCCGGCAGACTACGGCCTTGAGGTTTGGCAAAGCCGCCATGACGTTGGCAGACGCGCCAACGGGAGCCGTGGTGACCGCGACCTGGAAGCGATGCCCTTGCTCTTTCAAGAATCCCTGAGGATCTTTCTGATCCTTTAAAAACACCAGGTCAAAGGCCTCGGCCAGACGCTGGTCACCTGGCGCGGACAGGCGCGACAACTGCAGAACGGGCTTTTTCATGACGGGGACACAAAAATAGGAAAACCCAGTCTAGGGGGGCCTGGAACCGCCGCCAATTGGTAATAGCCTGGGGAAAACTCGACTGCGCAGACCCGGGCTGACCGAACATAGTGTGGGGCATTCAAATTCCCTTTTGGAGAGAATCATCCATGCCCCAGATTGAATCCGTCAGTGTCGCCGCCGTCGAAGTACCCCTAGACCGTGTGACCTCCTTCTCGACTCGTACGGTTCATGCCCGTCACTATGGGCTGGTGAAGGTCCGCAGCGTCGATGGCCTTGAGGGAATTGGATTTTGTTATGTGGGCAGCAAAGCCGGCGGCATCCTCAAAACGGCGGTCGAGCAACTGCTGGCACCCCTTCTGATCGGCCGTGAGAGCCGTCAGACCGAGGCCCTGTGGCAGGACATGTACCAAGAGGCCATTCTGCAGGGCCGCTCTGGCGCCGTGATGCGAGGCATCTCCATTCTGGATACCGCCCTGTGGGATCTGAATGCCAAATCGGTTGGCCTGCCCCTGCACGACTACCTGGGCAGCCTGCACCGTGAGCAGGTCATCGCCTACGCCAGCGGCGGCTACTACCTGGACGGCAAGACGCCGGCCAAGCTCGGCGAAGAATTGGCCGGCTATGTCAGCAAGGGCTTCAAGGCCGTCAAAATGAAAACAGGCCGGCTTAGCCCATCTGAAGAAGAGGCCCGCATCGCCGCCGCCCGCGATGCGATTGGTCCAGATGTCTACCTGATGCTCGACGCCAACAACGCCTGGTCCGACCTGCCCACGGCCATGGAATACATGCGCCGGTTCGAGGCCTATGACCCCTACTGGATCGAAGAGCCCTTCTCACCCGATGCCATTGACCTGCATGCTCGGCTGGCCCAACGCACCTCGGTGACGGTGGCCACGGGCGAGATCGAGGTGGGTCGCTGGCGTTTTCGGGAGTTGATCGATGCGGGTGGCGCGGAGATTCTGCAGACCGATGCAGCCGTCTGCGGTGGTATCTCAGAATGGCGCAAGATTGCCGCTCATGCCGACTCACGCGGCGTGACGGTCAGCCCACACTGGTTTCATGACCTGCATGCCCCGTTGGTCGCGGCCACGCCGAATGCCCGGTTTGTGGAGTTCTTCCTGGACGATCAGGTCCTCAACTTCCGCCGACTGATCAACAACCAACTGGGCTTCAAAGACGGCTACGTTCAGCTGCGCCAAGATCCCGGACTGGGCTTTGGCTTTGATGAAAAGGCCGTCACACAGTACGGTGGACAGGCAGCCTGGTCCACCATCCGCTGAATTTGCGTATAATTCGGCCTTCTTTCCCCGATAGCTCAGTCGGTAGAGCGCCGGACTGTTAATCCGTAGGTCCCTGGTT
>JBMSJG010000070.1:0-5720 GCA_049418645.1 Burkholderiaceae bacterium
ACCGACCAGATCGTGGCGGTCGCCTCAGGCGAGTGCGGTGTGGCCATCAGCAACAGCTACTACTACGCCCGCCTCATGCGCAGCAGCAAGCCTGAAGACCAGGCCGTTGTCGCCAAGACCAAGCTCATCTGGCCAGACCAGGCCGGCCGTGGTACCCACATCAACATCTCCGGTGGTGGCACTCTGAAAAATGCACCCAACAAGGACAACGCCCGCAAGTTTCTGGAGTTCCTGGCCAGCAAAGAGGCCCAGGCCGATTTCGCCAACGGCAACAACGAATGGCCCGTCGTGGCTGGTATCAAGACTGACAACCCCGCACTCAAGACCCTGGGCGAGTTTAAGCGCGACCCCCAGGCCATTGGTGACTTTGCCAAGCAGATCCGGACGGCCCAACAGATTGCGGACAAGACCGGCTGGAAGTAACTCGCAGTCGTTCTCCTAGCGAGTGCGAAAAAGGCCCTGGGTGGGATCCCAGGGCCTTTTGTTTTGGTGATACCGGGAGAGCTTAGGCCTGGGCGGCGATGACCTTGATCTCCACCTTATAGGCGGGTGCCGCCATGGCAGCCTGCACCGTAGCTCGCGCCGGTGTGGCCCCAGGGACCACCCAGGTATCCCAGACACTGTTCATTTTGGGAAAGTCAGCGATGTCCGCCAGGAAAATCTGCGCCGACAAAATCCGAGATTTATCCGACCCGGCCTGAGCCAGTAGACGGTCGATGGCAGCCAGGACCTGTTGGGTTTGGCCCACCACGTCAGCAGAAGGGTCCGCTGCCACCTGGCCGGCCAGGTAGACCACACCGTTATAGATACAGGCCTCGGACATCCGGGCTCCCACTTCAAGACGCTTGATCGTCGACAAGACAAACTCCTTTTAAGACTGGTTGGAAATAAAACCCTCGATCAGATCAATCTGATCACTCTGCAGCAGAGACGGTGCATGACCCACTCCAGCTATGGTAACGAGTTGTGCTCGAGGCCCTCGAAGGGTCATTTGCAAGGCCACTTCCTCGGTCAGCAAGTCGCTCAGCCCACCGCGAACGAGAAGCGTCGGGGCTTGTATCTGATCGTAGAGACCCCAGAGATCCAGGTCTGCCGCCCGTCCACCATTGCTCGCAATCGCCGTGCGAAACGGTTCAGCGATGCGCGGGTCGTAATGAAAACGCCAATGACCAGGGGCCTCCAGGCGTAGGACCGCCCGTGCCAAGAAGTCCCACTGCTCGGGGCTGTGGGGACCAAATCCCGCGAAGATTTTCTCCACCAAGCCACGGCCCTGTTCAAACGATGAAAACGATGGATTAGCCCCGAGGTAGAGGGCAATTCGATCAAGTGCGGATCCACTGACCACCGCCCCGACATCGTTGAGCACCAAGGATCGAAAGCCCAGTCCCGCACCCAAGGCGGCCTGGCCTGCCATCACCATGGCGATCAGTCCTCCCATCGAAGTGCCCACCCAGTGGACCGTGGAGAGCCCCAACTGCTGAGCCATGGCCTGCATGTCCATGGCGTACTGACCAACATGGTAGTGACTCGGATCCACAAGGCGGTCGGACTCGCCTCGGCCCACCACGTCGGGCGCCAACACCCAATAACGACTGCTCAGCCGTTGGGCCAGCGGCTCGAAATCTTGGGAGATCCTGGTCAGCCCATGAACGCAGACGACCACCCCGTTTGCAGCCCGGGACCCCCAGCTGCGAACCGCCATGCGGTGCGGGCCCGCTGGGCTTTGACATTGGATCTGCAACCACTCGGTCTGGGACATGGGGCGACGGGTCCTGCTAATCTGACTGGATCACACATGCTAACAACTTCAGAAAGGAAGCTTCGATGTCCGCCATGCTTGCTGGAAAAACTGCCCTGGTCACTGGTTCCACCAGTGGAATTGGCCTTGGAATGGCCCGCGCATTGGCAGCCCAAGGCGCGAATCTCATGTTGAATGGTTTCGGCGAACCATCCCAGATTGAGACCCTGCGTCAGGAGATCGAGAAGACCTACGGTATCAAGGCCCGCTACCACGGTGCCGACATGTCAAAGCCAGCAGAGATTGAAGACCTGATGAAGACCACCGAGACGGCCTTCGGAACGGTGGACATTCTGGTGAACAACGCCGGGATTCAGCACGTGAGCCTGGTCGAAGACTTTCCAGTTGAGAAATGGGATGCGGTCCTGGCCATCAACCTGTCATCCGCCTTCCACACCACGAGGCTGGCCCTGCCCGGCATGAGGACACGCAACTACGGCCGCATTATCAATATTGCCTCCGCCCATGGTCTGGTGGCCTCAGCACAGAAATCGGCTTATGTAGCGGCCAAACATGGTCTGGTGGGACTAACCAAAGTGGTCGCCCTGGAGACTGCGCAGACGGGCATCACCTGCAATGCCATCTGCCCAGGCTGGGTGCTCACCCCACTCGTCCAGAAGCAGGTGGACGCCCGGGCCCAGAACGAGGGCGTATCCGGCGAGGAGGCCAAAAAACGCCTCTTGCTCGAGAAGCAGCCATCCGGCGAGTTCGTCACCCCAGAGCAATTGGCAGGACTGGCCGTATTTCTGTGTTCCCCCGCGGCCGACCAAGTTCGGGGCGTGGCCTGGAACATGGATGGCGGCTGGGTTGCTCAGTGATCCGAATCGGGTAGTCGCGGTACGTGCCAAAACCGGCGAGTCAGCGTCTGGGCCTGGCTGACCTGCCACTGACCATCCTGCCAGCGCATCTGCAAGCCGCCATGTAGATCCGTTCGAAGCACGCTGGACCCGACCGCTGCAGAACGCTCCAGCACAGGCCGCGTGGGATGGCCAAAACGATTTCGATAACCCGCTTGGACCAGGACCCAATCCGGTGCGAACGCCTGCAGCCAGTCGGTGCCCGATGAGCCCCGACTACCATGGTGTGCCGCCACCAGAATCGTCTTTGCGGCCTTGGCCCGCTGGTCGATTGATATGAGCCAGGGCTGACGAGCCAACACCTCGGCCTCCTGGGTCTGGGCGATGTCGCCAGTGAGCAGCAGGCGGTGCCCCTTTTGGTCCTCGACCATGAGGACACAGGAATCCTCGTTTCTGCCTTTGGACACACCACCGGGACTCTCAAAGGGATGGACCATTCGGAAGACAACTCCGTCCCACTGCCAAGACTGTCCGGCCTGGCAGGCCATCCAGTCTCGCAGCGGAAAGCCCCTGGGCAGGCTGCCCAACACCCAGCTCGGACGAAAGTGATCGGCGACCCACTGGGCTCCACTGGCGTGGTCATCGTCTTGGTGAGACACCACCAGACCCGTGAGCCGACGCAGACCCAAACCCGCGAGCTGAGCGGCAATCACACGCTCGGCCGCATGTGTGGCCCCCATGGTCGGCCCAGTGTCGAAGAGCAAGGCCTGGGAGGCGGTTCTCACCAGTACTGCTGAGCCCTGGCCCACATCGAACGCATGCAGCTCGAAGTCGCCTGGCGCTGGCGGGACGGGTCTTCCCGTCCACAGCCCAAAAGCCAACAATGGCGCCACCAGACGAAATCGTCCAAACGGGCGGTGCAGTGCGCCCACGACACCCAGGCCGGCGAGCAGCACGGCCCAGATGGGCGGTGCATGCCATCGCAGACTGGCCCACGACCGCTCTGACAGCCACACCATGACCGCCTGCAATTGTGCAAACACCCAATGTCCCCAGACCAAGGGCGCATCCCAGCCAAGACCAGCCAGCAGACTTCCTGCCATGGCCAGTGGCGTCACCAGAAAGGTCACCACCGGTATGGCCAATGCATTGGCCAGGGGGCCAATCAGGGACACCTGTTGAAACAAAAAGATGGTGAGCGGAGCCAAGGCGAGACTAATGGCCAGCTGAGACCGGACAGCGGCCTGCCAGCCGGTCAAACCACGGGGCTGTGAAAAGAGAATGCCCACCGCCACAAAGGACAACCAGAAGCCTGGTGCCAAGACGGCTGTTGGGTCCAATAGCAGGACGATCAACATGGTCAAGGCCAGCATGCGCCAGGGTCGACTCTGCTCGCCAATCAACAGACCCACCGACATGACCGTCACCATGATCGCCGTTCGTTGAGCCGGGATGTTGAAGCCAGCCAGCAGGGAATACCCAACGGCGGCCAGTGAGCCGGAGACCGCCATAACGGGTGGGGCCGGTAACCAGAGGCCCAAACGCAGCGGTGGTCGGGAGAGCCAACGCCACAACTGGGCCACCAGCCATCGGGCCAGCAAGGCAAACATGGTGACGTGCATCCCTGAGATCGAGACCAGATGAGAGATGCCCGTCATGGAGAAAATGCGCCAATCATCGGTCGATATCGCGGCCTGGTCCCCGACCACCAGCCCGGCCATGACCCCCCAGTAAGGGGCATCATCAAGAGACTCTCGAATGCGCTCGCGAATCTGATGACGCAGTTGATCCAGACGACCCTGAAGGCTTGGCGACCTGTCCAACAGAACCGGCGTGAAGGCGTCGGTCTTCACGACGCCGGATAGTCCGATGCCCTTCTGAAAGAGCCACGTCTCCAGATCGAATCCATAAACATTTCGCTGACCCACTGGCGTTCGCAGTCGCACCTGAGCCGACCAGACCTGACCGGGGTGTATGCGCCGAGGATCAGCCGAATACCTGACCGGCAGTCGCTCAGGCGACTGGCTTGCCGACAGTGGCCAGATCATCCACAGGCGCGATCCCTCGGCTGGCCACTGGTCTGGTGCTAAGCCCGGCGCCGGTGTCGGCTTCTCGCGCTCTGAGCGCACCACCGCCTCAAAACGCATGAAACCCCGTCCGCGATCCACCAGAACCGGAAGGTCTAAGACTTCGAAGACGAGGGACCGGGTGAGCTCGGCGACCTCTGGATCAAGCCGCTGACCAAGTCGCTCCTTGGACTGCCAGACCCCATGGCCCACTGCGACCCAGGCAATCCAAGACCAAATCAGGGCAAGGCCAGCCCACCGGCCCCAGCGCCGATGCCGATCAAATCGCAGCAGGGCCAACACCATGAGCAGGCAGAGGGCGGTCGATCCCAAGATCGTGGCGGCGGACCAGCCCAGATCGGGCAGTTCATCAAGCGAAAACAGCCAGAGCAGACCACTCAGCCAGGCCGAGGCCAGGCAAAAGACCCACATGATGACGCCCGCCTATTGAGGCAGACCGAGGGCCGCTGCGGCGTTCTGACTGGTCGCCTGAGCCAGAGCGTCCAATGACAGGCCTCTCTGGTCAGCCAGCGTCTGTGCGATACGTTTGAGTTGATGTGGTTCGTTCTGCTGGTCTTTGGCCAGCCAGGCCGGTGCAATGTCGGGGCTGTCCGTTTCGAGCACCAAGGCGTCCAGAGGCAAGGTCTTGAACAACCGTTGCAGGCGCGTCGCCCTGGCAAAGGTGGCCGCACCGCCGAAGCCAAGCTTAAGGCCCAGCTTCACAAATCTGTTGGCCTGAACATCGCTGCCATTGAAAGCGTGTGCAATGCCCCGTCGAATGCCGTGTCGATGCAGTCGGGCCGCCACCTGGTCTTGGGCGGCGCGAACATGCAGGACCACAGGCTTGTCCAGTTCATGGGCCAATTGGAGTTGAGCGTCAAAAATAAAATGCATGCGATCTCGATTCAGGTCAGGAACGAAGTAATCCAGCCCGATCTCCCCGATCCCCAGAAACTTGGGATCATCCCGGGCCGCCAAGGCCCTAGCTTTCAGAATAGAGAGGCTGTCGTCTTTCAGCCGATCGACATAACAAGGGTGAAGCCCCAAGAGATAAAAGAC
>JBMSJG010000071.1:0-5621 GCA_049418645.1 Burkholderiaceae bacterium
ACAGTTGCCAGTGGCTGGCAGGCGGCCCATCGATTAGGTCAAGCCCCTCACGCGTCCTCTGCCCACTGATGCCCACCGACTTCGACGACTCGCAGACCAGTTCGACCCGCTCGGTCAGCGACCCGATGGCCGAGCACAAACAACGTGCCAGGTGGCGCCTGATCGGGGCCCTGGCCTTTAGCCTGAGTTCCGCAGCGCTTGCCATCGTCGTCTTGCGAGACACGCCCCGTCCGCTGTCTCAGGATTTCATTCTGCAGATGCCTGCCAAGCCTGCTCCCGTGGCGCAGACGCCAACAGAGCAGACCACCAAGCAGGTAATCAAGGCAGAGGTCGAGCCCAAGCCCGAGGCAAAGCCGAAGGCAGAGCCTAAGGTTGAGGCCAAGTCAGAGCCCAAGCCCGAGGTGAAGGCGGAGGCCAAGCCCGAACCCAAAGCCGAGGCAAAGCCAAAGGCAGAGCCCAAGGCCGAGGCCAAGTCCGAACCGAAGCCCGAACCCAAGCCAGTGGCCAAGTCGGAACCCAAGCCCGAACCGAAAGCCGAGGCAAAGCCAAAGACCGAGGCCACACCAGAGTCGTCTGGTTATTTTGTTCAGGTGGGTGCCCACAAGACTCGAGCCGCCGCCGAGTCCATTCAAAAGCGTCTACAGGCTGCCGGGCATCAGGTGTCTGTGACGGTGGCCACCACATCGTCTGGCACCTGGTACCGGGTCAGAGTGGGCCCATTTGATGCGACTGGCGCCAAAGACTTTGCCGATCGAGCCAGGCAACAGAAGTACCAGGTGGCCGTGATTCCGCCGCCCAAGGGTGCCAGCCGATGACCGATACCACCTGGATCGACATTGTCCTGGTGGTGGTCATGCTGGCCTCTACCCTGCTGTCCTTCTTGCGTGGATTGTTACAAGAGGTGGCCTCTCTGGCGGTCTGGGTCTTGGCCCTCATCGGAGCCAGCAAGCTGGCTGGCCTGGCGGCCGAGCCCTTCGCGGGGGTTCTGTCTGAGCCCATTCGTATGACCCTGGGCTTTGTCCTGGTCTTTCTGATTGTGTTGCTGCTGGGCAAGCTGGTCACCATGGCCCTCAAAGAACTGGTCAGTGCCACCGGTGGATCGGTCCTGGATCGTCTGCTGGGTAGCCTGTTTGGCTTTGCCCGTGGTCTGATCATCGTGACAGTATTGGCGGTTCTGGCTGCCATGACACCCTTGCCCAAGCAAAAGGCCTGGCAGCAGGCGGTCAGTCGGCCTTTGTTGGAGATGTCGATTCGGGTGGCTGCGCCTTGGCTGCCCAACTTCATTGCCAGTCGTGTCAGTATTCCCAAACCGTAGGTCAATCGGTCGTTTATCTCTAAGGGATTTAGGTTATGTGTGGTGTTGTTGCGATTGTCTCGACCGCGCCGGTCAACCAACTGCTCTATGACGCCTTGCTATTGCTTCAGCATCGAGGGCAGGACGCAGCCGGTATTGCCACCGCGCAGGGTAAGCGCATCAACCTAGCCCGAGGCAATGGCTTGGTGCGGGATGTCTTTCGCACCCGTGACATGCGTAATCTGCTGGGTGATATGGGCATTGGCCACGTTCGCTATCCCACTGCAGGTAGCGCGGTGAATTCCGAGGAGTCTCAGCCGTTTTATGTGAACGCGCCCTTTGGCATTGTTCTGGGACACAACGGCAACCTGACCAACGCATCCGAGCTTCAGGAAGATATGTATCGCCGGGACCGCCGCCACATCAACACCGAGAGTGACAGCGAAGTGCTGCTCAACGTCTTTGCCCACGAGCTGCAGCATGCGGTCAGCGGGCTGACCCTGGACCCTGATACGGTCTTCAGTGCGGTATCGGTTCTGCATAAACGGGCCCGCGGTGCTTACGCCTGTGTCGCGATGATCCCCGGGTTTGGCGTCATTGGGTTCAGAGACCCATTCGGCATTCGGCCTTTGGTCCTTGGTGAGCAGGACACCCCTCGGGGCAAGGAGTACATGCTGGCCTCTGAGTCCGTGGCCCTGGAAGGCCTTGGCTTTCATCGGGTTCGGGACATTGTGCCCGGTGAGTGTGTGGTGATCACCGAGGACCGTCAGATTTTCTTCAAGCAGTGTGCCGAGCGTTCGGTCTTGAACCCTTGCGTCTTTGAGTATGTCTACTTCGCCCGGCCGGACTCGGTGATGGATGGCATCTCGGTCTACGACGCCCGCCTTCGCATGGGAGAGACCCTAGCGGCCGAGGTGGCTCGTCGATTCCCCGCGGGCGATATTGATGTGGTGATGCCCATTCCGGATTCCAGCCGACCGGCTGCACTTCAACTGGCCAAGCATCTCAACGTGCCGTACCGGGAAGGCTTTATCAAGAACCGGTACGTAGGCCGTACCTTCATCATGCCGGGGCAGGAGGTTCGCAAGAAGTCAGTCCGTCAGAAGCTCAATGCCATGGCCAGTGAGTTCAAGGGCAAGCGGGTGCTGATTGTGGACGACTCGATTGTCCGAGGCACGACCAGTCGGGAGATTGTCAGCATGGCCCGTGAGTCTGGTGCCAAGGGCGTGGTCTTTGCCTCAGCAGCCCCTCCGGTTCGATATCCCAACGTCTATGGCATCGACATGCCCACCCGCCGAGAGCTGATCGCCCATAACCGGGACGATGCGCAGATCTGCCAGGCCATTGGGGCTGATGACCTGATGTACCAAGCCATTGATGACATGAAGCGAGATGTCCGCGGGTTCAACCCCCAGGTCACTGGCCTAGAGGCCTCCTGCTTTGATGGGGTCTATGTCACGGGAGACGTCAGTCCTGCCCTCTTGGATCGTCTAGAGGCGTCGCGCGGCAATGGCTAAGTCAGACAAAAAACTGGAGCCCAGTCTGCCGGCTGATGCCGGCTTTGCCACACGCGCCATTCGATCGGGCACGCATCGCTCTGATTACGGTGAGCACTCCGAGGCCTTGTTTCTGACCTCGTCGTTTGTCTTCGAGGATGCCCAGCAGGCTGCTGATCGTTTCCAGAATAAAGAGCCAGGCGTGGTCTATTCACGGTTCACCAATCCGTCGGTTCAGATGTTCGAAGAGCGGCTGGCCTGTCTGGAAGGGGCCGAAGACTGTGTGGCCACGGCCTCTGGCATGTCGGCCATTCTGGCGGTCTGCCTTGGGCTGCTGAAGTCCGGTGATCAGATTGTCACCAGTGGATCCTTGTTTGGCGCCACCATTCAGCTCTTTGACAATTTCATGCAGAAGTTTGGCGTCAGCGTGCGCTATGTCTCGCTGACCGACCCCGCCGCCTGGCAGGCGGCCATCACGCCGCAGACCAAGCTGTTTTACCTCGAGACGCCCTCCAACCCATTGACCGAGTTGGCTGACCTGCAGGCCATTGGCCAGATCGCCCGCCAGGCTGGTGTGATCACGGTGGTGGACAACTGCTTTCTGACGCCGGCGTTGCAGCAGCCTTTGGCCTTTCCCATCGACCTGGTGTTGCACTCAGCCACCAAGTACATCGATGGTCAGGGCAGGGTGTTGGGTGGTGCGGTGGCTGGTCCCAAAGCGCTGGTGGATCAGGTCCGTCAGGTGGTCCGCACCTGCGGGCCATCCATGTCACCGTTTAATGCCTGGGTGCTTCACAAGTCACTCGAGACCCTGTCGGTTCGCATGCGGGCTCACAATGCCAATGCCCAGGCCCTGGCCGAATGGCTGCAGGCCCATCCGGCTGTGGCGCGGGTTCATTACCCTGGTCTACCCACTCACCCCCAGTTCGCATTGGCCCAGCGGCAGCAGTGTGGTGGTGGGGCTGTGGTGTCCTTTGAACTCAAGGGATCCGATTCGGTCGAACTGACCAAGAGGGCCTTTGCCTTGATTGATCGTGTGCATCTCTTTAGCCGAACGGGAAACCTTGGCGACACCCGAAGCATCATCACCCATCCTGCCTCCACGACCCATGGTCGTATCTCCGAAGAGGCCAGGGCGCGTGCAGGCATTGGTGCAGGTCTGGTTCGTCTGGCGGTTGGCCTGGAAGACTTGGTCGATCTGCAAAAAGACCTTGAGCAAGGCCTGCGTTAATCAACCACAGATCCACTGCGAGTCGGCCTCTACGACGCCAGACTCGGTCCTCGATTCTTCTAAACGACTGCTAGGTCTGCTGGGTCTGGCGGGACTGGCCTGCCTGGTCACAGGCTGTGCGGGACTTGGGTCTTTGTCGGGTCCCGCTGTGCGTCGCCCCTCTGATCTGCCCTTGGCCCGGCTAGAGGCCGCGGGTCAGGCGGGCTTGGCCGAGCCCGCTCTGCATGCCTTCTCGCTGGTGGGGACGCCTTACCGATGGGGAGGAAACACGCCCAAAGGTGGCTTTGATTGCAGTGGCCTGGTGGTCTATGTCATGCGACGGTCCCTGGGGACTACGCTGCCCAGAACCGTTGAACAGATGGGAACAGCTGGCTACGAGATCGCCTGGGAGGATCGACTGCCCGGTGACCTGGTGTTTTTCAACACCACGGGTGGCGAGTTCTCGCACGTGGGCATCTACATTGGACAGAACCGTTTTGTGCATGCCCCCAGGGCTGGCGGTACGGTCCGACTCGAGAGCCTGGTGAGCAGCTACTGGGGACCACGCATCACCGCCTTTCGCCGGTTGGCTAGTGAAAGTCACGCGAAGACTGATCGATAGCCTGCCCCAACACCTGTGTGAGCAGTGCGGTGTGATCTTCAATGCGAACAGCCAGTAGGTGATGGACCTGACCGGTCGCCTGAGGGTCGATGCGATCGTCTCGTTGCCAGGTGCCGTAGACCGTGAGCAACTGTCCTTGTAAGACCGCCTGCTTGTATTGCGCCAGGACTTTGGGCCAGACGATCACGTTCAGGCCACCGGTCTCGTCTTCAATGGACAGAAACACCGTGCCCTTGGCAGTGCCTGGCCGTTGTCGATGGGTGACCAGGCCACTGGTTCTGGCCAGACGCCCACTGGGCATGGTCTTGAGGGTCTGAATGGTCTGGCTTCGAAAGCGCTGCCTTAAGGTCTCTCTTAGAAAACCCAAGGGATGACCTCGGAGGCTCAAACCTAAACTGGCGTAGTCCTGCAGCACGTCTTGAACAGCCGAAGGGGTGGACAGTTGTTGAGGCGCTAGGGGTGACTCGATGGTCTCGGTGGTCTGGAGAAGAGACTTAAACGCAGTGGCTCCACTGGCCTGCCACATGGCCTGGTGTCGATGACCAGACAGACTGCGCAATGCATCGGCGTGGGCCAGGGCTCGAAGGTCGGTGGTCTGCAACTCAGCACGTTTGGCCAGGTCGTTCACGCTGCTAAAGCGTCTTTGCTGGCGGGCTGTGAGCAGTCGCTCCAGTCCAGGCTGCGACAGCCCAGCCACTTGCTGCAGCCCCAGTCGAATCTGCATGGGGGCGATCAGGCTGGTTTGTGCCTCGCTGGTCAGGACATCAACCGGATGAACATCAACCCCATGACGTTGGGCATCCTGAATGAGCTGCGAGGGTGCATAAAAGCCCATGGGCTGGCTGTTGAGCAGAGCCGCACAGAAGGCGTCTGGGTGATGAGACTTGAGCCAGCAGCTGACATAGACCAGTAGGGCAAAGCTGGCCGCATGGGACTCTGGAAAACCGTATTCACCAAAGCCCTGGATCTGGGCAAAGACGCGCTGGGCAAACGACTCGT
>JBMSJG010000072.1:0-5607 GCA_049418645.1 Burkholderiaceae bacterium
TTGTTAGCCGTGCGGCGGTATCGTCAATACAGCGCCTGGTGGCGGCCCCACCATCGCTCGGTACCGCCAACCGTCATTCAGGACGGGGAACAAGACTGGCGAGGAGTTTTCAATAAACCACCAGATCTGGCCAGTCTGGACAGAGAGGCTTCTCACATGATCTCCATCGGTACGCCGTTGCTGTGGACGTTGTTCGTCCTATTCGTATTGATCGCGTTGGCGATTGATTTCTTGGCCCTGAACAAACAGGGCGCCCATGCCGTCACCATGAAAGAGGCCACCATCTGGTCTCTGATCTGGGTGGCAGTCTCTTTCTTGTTTGTTGGTTGGCTCTGGTGGCACCTGGGTGGCCTGGGCGATGACGTCGCGGCCAAGGCCTTGGCGGATGCCAAAGCCTTGGAGTTTGTGACTGGCTATGTCGTCGAAAAGGCGCTGGCCGTCGACAACATCTTTGTCTTCCTGATGCTGTTTACCTATTTTGCGGTGCCAGCCGAGTTTCAAAAGCGGGTCCTGATGTTCGGCATTCTGGGGGCGCTGGTTCTGCGGGCCGTCATGATTCTCGTTGGCGCCTGGCTGATCGTGAAGTTTCATTGGGTCATGTACGTCTTTGGTGCCTTCCTGGTCATCACAGGGATCAAGATGTGGTGGGCGGCTGGCCAGGAACCAGACCTGGAGAACAACCCGGCCCTCAAATGGATTCGTGGTCGCATGAAGATCTCGCCTGACTACGATGGCGAGAAGTTCTTCACGGTGGTCAATGGCGTGAAGATGGCCACACCCTTGTTCGTGGTGATTCTGCTGATCGGCTTTGTCGACCTGGTCTTTGCGGTGGACTCTATTCCAGCCATCTTTGCCATCACCACGGACCCCTTCATTGTGCTGACCTCCAACGTCTTTGCCATTCTGGGACTGCGCGCCATGTACTTCTTGCTGGCCGGCATGCACGAGCGTTTTCATCTGTTGTCATACGGCCTGGCCATTGTCTTGGTCTTCATCGGTACCAAGATGCTGCTGATCGACCTCTACAAGATCCCCATCGCCTGGTCTCTGGGCTTTACCGTCCTGACGCTGGCCGTGACCATGGTCTTGTCTCTGCGCATTCCGGCCAAACCGGGGCATGCTGGAACGGCCTTCCCCTTCAAGCCCAAAGACAGCAGCGACCAGCGCTGACCTGGGCCCAGTGGTCTACTGGGGGTGAGTCTTGAGTCGGCTGGATTCCCATAGGTCGAACTGCCGTTGCATGTCGGCGGCCTCGGCCTCGAGGGAATCCTCCGGCGCATCGGGGCACTCGGTTGGCATGGGCTGATTCGGGTCCGGTCTTGCTGGTGGTGGCTTTGCGACAAAAGCCGATCGCCCATCCCATCCGAAGGGGTTGCTGTAACGCGGCGGATCGGGCAGGCAATCAAACTTATAGATCGGCGGCCAGCCATCGTCAAAGGGCTGAAACGAGATGGTCTTCTCAAAGACCAGTGGCTGTCCGGTTGGGGTAGGGGGCAGCCGCGGGAGGTTGGCAATCGCCTGACGAGCCAGTTGCTCGGCTTTGTCCGAGGTGGACCAGATGGTCTGCAATTTGGCGAGTCTGCCGTCTGGCGCAATCTCAATGGCAAACCGCACCGCCCCCTGGTCGGGGCCCTCTAAAGCCGTGCCCATCATGCTGCGAACCTGCTGGCCCCAGGTGTTTCGGTAACGTTTGCTGTTTTTGAGCGTGTAGGTCGAGGCCAAGGCCCAGTCCTCGGCGCTGGGTGCTGGAGGAGCGGCCTTGCTGGCTGGTGCCAAGGGCGCTTGGTCGGGCGGTGGCGCCGGAGCCAGACGAATGATGTCGACCTGGAGGGGATCGGTCTGAAGAGACCGGGGCTTGGTCAAGACCAGTTGCCCCGTCAGAACCAGAACCAAGAGCAGGATGGCCAGGTGAACCCCCAGCGCCAGGGCTAGGTTGACCAGGATGGTTGGGTTTTTGACAAAGATCAAAACGGGGCGCCGGGAACTCATTAATCTCAGGAACGATTCACAACCAGACCACTGGCCAAGAACCATGGTCGAACTCTACACCCCAGTCTGAGGAGACTTGTTTTGAAAAAGATGATGTCCGTAGTAGTGGGCCTAGCCGGCCTGCTGGTGAGCCAGTGGGCCTTCGCGCAGGCCGCCACCATCGCCGTTGGTACCCCCCTGAAGATTCTGGATGGTCAGCCCGAGCAGATCACCATCAAGACCGCCAAGGGTCCCGTCACCATCACCCGCAAGATGACGGCCTGTGGAAAGAACGGCGGTGTGATGCAGCCCCTGGTGCCTGTGAAAGGCGTTCATCCCGTGGCCGAGATCGAGGTCATCGCGGCGCTGGGTGATGCAGATGCCATCGTCCTTGACATGCGGGATACCAACGACCGCGTCAAGGGCACCATCCCTGGCTCCGTTGGCATTCCCTACACCGAGGTCGCCTCTCGTATGAACGAGTTGGGCTGCACCAAGACCGGTGCCAAGTGGAATTGCGCCAAGGCCAAGAAGGTCTATGCTTTTTGCAACGGACCAGCCTGTCCGCAGAGCCCTATGGCCATTCGTGCCATGACCCGCGATGGCTTTCCCGCCGACAAGATCTATTACTACCGTGGCGGCATGCTCGACTGGGACGCCTTGGGTCTGACCTCGGTCAAAGACGAGTTTTAAGCCTGTCAACGCCACGATCAAAGGGAGGCGCCTGCCTCCCTTTTTTATGCGCCAGCGAGAACAGACGCTCGATGCTCGTTGGCCTGCAGGCTGATCTGGCCTTGCGTGGCTTGGTCCAGTCGATTGACGTTCTTGATCTGCATGACCATTCTAGGATTCTTAGCCAGTCGGTCTTTGTGCCGGATCAAGAAATCCCAATACAGCGTGGTGAAAGGGCAGGCCGCCGGGCCTAGCTTTTCTTTTGGTTTGTAGCGGCAGCCGCTGCAGTGGTTGCTCATGCGATCGATGTAGGCTCCGCTGGCTGCATAGGGCTTGCTGGCCATCTGGCCACCATCGGCAAATTGGCTCATGCCCAGCGTGTTGGGCAACTCCACCCACTCCACGGCATCTACATAGACCGACAGGTACCACTCATGAATGGCCTGTGGTCTCACGCCAAAGAGCAGGGCATAGAGGCCGGTGACCATCAGTCGTTGAATGTGGTGTGAGTAGCCCAAGCGCAGGGTGTGGTCCAAAGCGTCTCGCATACAGGCCATGTCCGTCTGACCGGTCCAATAGAGCGAAGGCAGTGGCTGGTCCGCACCCAGTTCATTGAGGTCTGCATAGCTAGGCATCTTGAGCCAGTAGAGGCCCCGAACGTACTCTCGCCACCCAATGACCTGACGAATGAAACCCTCGGCAGCTTCAATGGGGACATCCCCACGCTGGTAGGCCTGCTCAGCAGCCTGGGCGACCTCCAGTGGGCTGATGAGTTTGAGATTCAGACTAGAGGACAGGTGTGAGTGATAGAGCCAGGCCTGGCCCGACCACATGGCATCTTGGTAGCGACCAAAGAGGGGCAGCCTCTCTCGGACAAAGGCCTGCAGGGCTTCTAGCGCCTGGGCTCGACTGACAGGCCAGTTGAAATGGCTCAGGTCGCCGACGTGGCCTTTGAAGCGAGAGTCCACCAGAGCGATCACGTCTTGGGTGATCTCATCGGGGGCAAACTGCGCAGGTGGTGGCACAAGGCCAGGGCCTTCTTTGCCAAAAGCCCCACGGTTGTCAACATCAAAATTCCACTGCCCACCGACTGGCTCTGCGCCTTGCATCAACAGACCAGTCTTGTGACGAACCTCTCGGTAGAAGTATTCCAGCCGCAGCTGCTTGCGACCTTTGGCATGAGTTTTGAATTCTTTGAGCGACGTGACGAAGTGGGTGTCGGTCAGCACCGTCAGCGCGGTGGCATGGTTGGCCGCGCACTGCTCAATGGCCTTGAGCACCCGGTAGTCGCCGGGCTCGGTCATGACCACTTGTTCGGGTTGGTGGCGTTCAATGGCCCGCGCCAGTTCCCCTGCCAGGGTCTGGGTGTTGTCGGGGTCGTCTAGCTGGACGTACTGAACCGTCCGACCCAACTCTCGCTGCGCCTTGGCAAAGTGCCGCATGGCACTCAGAAAGAGAGCGGTCCGGATCTTGGAAGAAGGCACATGCTCAGATTCCTGCGCTACCTCAGCCATCCAGATCACGTCATGGTGGTTGTCGAATCCAGACAGGGCTGCGCCCTGGTGGTCGAGTTGGTCTCCCAGAATGAGAACCAGGTTGCGAATCTTGGTCATGAGGCCTTGGAGTCTTGGCAATTTTCTGGCGTTCGTCAAATAAAAAGCCCGACCAGATCGCTCTGGCCGGGCTGTGGGGAGACCTCCCCGGGTCTTACTTCACCAGATCGTAACGATCGGCGTTCATGACCTTGGCCCATGCGGCCACGAAGTCATTGACGAACTTCTCTTTGTTGTCGTCCTGAGCATAGAGCTCGGCGTAGGCGCGAAGGATCGAGTTGGATCCAAAGACCAGGTCCACGCGGGTGGCGGTGAACTTGGTGGCGCCTGATGCGCGATCGACGATGTCGTAGCTGTTGCGGCCGGTGGGCTTCCAGCTGTAGGACATGTCGGTCAGGTTGACAAAGAAGTCGTTGCTCAGCACGCCAGCGCGGTCGGTAAAGACACCGTGCTTGCTGCCGCCGTGGTTAGTGCCCAGGACTCGCATGCCGCCGACGAGCACAGTCATCTCGGAGGCCGACAGGCCCATGAGCTGTGCACGGTCGAGCAGCATTTCCTCGGGCTTGACCACGTAGTGCTTCTTCTGCCAGTTGCGGAAGCCATCAGCCAAGGGCTCCAGAACGGCGAAGGACTCGACATCGGTCTGCTCTTGCGTGGCATCACCACGGCCAGGGGCAAAGGGCACGGTGATGTTGTAACCACCGGCCTTGGCAGCCTGCTCAATGCCAACGTTACCAGCCAGCACAATGACGTCTGCCACGCTGGCGCCGGTCTCTTTGGCAATGGCCTCCAGCTTGGCCAGTACCTTGGACAGACGGGCGGGCTCGTTGCCTTCCCAGTCCTTCTGAGGAGCCAGGCGGATGCGGGCCCCGTTGGCGCCGCCACGGAAGTCAGAGCCACGGAAGGTGCGGGCGCTGTCCCATGCGGTGGAGACCATCTCGGCAATGCTCAGACCACTGGCAGCGATCTTGGCCTTGACGGCAGCCACGTCGTACTTGGCGTTGCCGGCCGGGATGGGGTCTTGCCAGATCAGGTCCTCTTTTGGTACCTCGGGTCCGATGTAGCGGGTCTTCGGTCCCATGTCGCGGTGGGTCAGCTTGAACCAGGCGCGGGCAAAGACTTCAGAGAAGTAGGCAGGATCTTTGTAGAACTTCTCGGAGATCTTGCGGTACTCGGGGTCCATCTTCAGGGCCATGTCGGCATCGGTCATCATGGGCTTGACCTTAATCGAGGGGTCTTCCACGTCAACCGGCATGTCTTCTGGCTTGATGTTGATGGGCTCCCACTGGTTGGCACCGGCCGGGCTCTTGGTGAGCTGCCACTCGTAGTTCAGCAACAGATGGAAGTAGCCGTTGTCCCACTTGGTGGGGTGGGTGGTCCAGGCGCCTTCGATGCCGCTGGTCACGGTGTTGCG
>JBMSJG010000073.1:0-5506 GCA_049418645.1 Burkholderiaceae bacterium
GCAAAGCCAACGAATTGGTGTTCGCGAATCAGCAGCATGTCGGCTGGAGCGATGTCCCGGGCCACCAAAATCCAAGGCAGGTCATCCGGCTGACGGGATTGTTGGGCCAGCACCGCAGACAGGTTTTCGGTGCCTTGCAGGGCCTTGAGCACCCGCTCTACCAACTGTTCGACATCGGCCTTGCGCTCCTTGAGATAGGCATCCTCAATCGCATCAAATTGCGCAGCCACGGCCTGAAATTGCTGCACCAGGGCCCATTCAGCATTGCAGGATTCCTTGCGAATGCGCTCAATGGTGGCCTCAATGAGCAAGGGGTCCTGCAGCACCACCGCCTGCAAGTCAATAAAGGCGCGAACCTCGGCCGCTGGCTCTTGGCCAAGGGCTGCTCGCAGCACCTCAAATTCTTCTTCGATCTGGGCAATCGCCGCCTGAAACCGATGAATTTCTGGCTCGATGTCTTTTTGATCAATCTCTCGACGTGGCAGGTCAAAAGAGGCCGGGGCCAGCACCCAGGCACGACCCAGGGCCAGTCCTTCACCCACGCCAATGCCGGTGACGGACCAGGCCATGGCTATTCGCCCTCGCCGAACTTGTCGTTGATGAGATGCCGCACGGCGGCCATGGCTTCCTCCTCGCGGTCACCATGGCATTCGATCTCGATCTCGGTGCCCGGGCCAGCGGCCAGCATGGTCACCCCTAAGACGCTCTTGGCATTGATGCGCTTGGTGCCTCTTGTTAGCCAGACCTCACATGGAAACTGAGTTGCCGTCTGGGAGAGTTTGCTGGAGGCCCGAAGGTGCAGCCCCAGCTTATTGATGATGGTGATGGTGGATTTGATCATGCGGCGGCATCCTCGTCTTGCAACAGGCTGCAGCAGCCTTGTCCTGGGTCCTGCAGTAGCTTTTCAACCAGCGCATGAGCGGGCAGCTCCCGATAGGTCAGGGCTCTGAGCAGGCCGGGTAGGCTGACACCCGCCAGGCCCAGCCCCTGAATCGCGGGCTGGGTTCTGAGCTGTTTGAGCCAGAGTTGCGCCCCGTTGGCCGGTGTGGCACCCAAGAGATCGGTGACGACCAGCACTTCAGTGGGCTTTCCGTTGTCCTGCCAGAGTTGCGTTAGATTCTCGGCCACCTGTTGAGGGGTCTGGCTGCTCAGGACATCGAGCACGATGACATCGGAGAGCTTCTGCCCAAAACCATGACAGGCCACTGCATGCAGGGCCGAGCCCAGTGGTGCATGACAGACTAGAAAGAGTTGGGTCGAGTTGGCCATCTGGTGCCCATTTTAGGCGAGCCGGGCCTCAATCGCCTGGATAAACGCCTGGGCCACATCAAAGCCAGTCTGGGTGGTGATCTCTCGAAACCCTGTGGGGCTGGTGACGTTCACCTCGGTCAGGTGGTCGCCGATCACATCCAAGCCGACCAGAAACAAACCCCGCTCGGCGAGAACAGGTCCAAGGGCGTTGGCGATCTCTAAGTCTCGGTCCGTTAGTGGCCTGGCTTCTCCTCGACCGCCCGCAGCCAGGTTACCGCGTGACGCACCGGCAGGCGGAATCCGAGCCAGAGCGTAGGGCACTGGCTTGCCATCAATCAGCAAGATGCGTTTGTCGCCATCGACGATCTGAGGCAGCCACTGCTGACCCATGATGGCTCGGCGCCCATGGTCCGTGAGGGTCTCTAGGATCACCGGCAGGTTGGGGTCGGTGGCCTGGGTGACAAAAATGCCACTGCCGCCCATGGCATCGAGTGGCTTGAAGACCACCCTGTCATGGGCCTTGGCAAATTGGGTGAGCTTGTTCATGCAGGCACTCACCATGCTGGTGGGTGTGAACTGACTGAATTCCAGTGCGGCCAATTTCTCTCCGTGATCACGCAGGGCGGCAGGCTGGTTGATCACCCAGACACCGGCCCGCGCGATGACATCCAACAGCTGAGTCGCCACCAAGAAATCCACATCAAAGGGCGGGTCCTTGCGCATGAGCACGACATCGAAATCCTGGGCCTGGTAGGTTTGCTCAGACACGACCTGCCACCAGGGGTCCGCATCTTGTGGCTGCTCGGCAATTCGCAGACCACGAGCCGTGATGGTCACCTGGGTCTGTCCGTTGTGCGTCTGAGCCGAGAGGTCTGTGGGCTCGCAGGCAAAGACTTCGTGACCACGGGACTGAGCAGCCGCCATCATGGCAACGGTGGAGTCTTTGTAGGCCTTAAAACTCTCTACGGGATCGGCAACAAAGAGCAGTCTGGCCATGGGGGTCAGACCTTCTGAGCAGCAGGGTGCGTGGCCTCTAGCTCTCGGGATGCGGCCAACAGGGCCAGCCGCGAGATAACCCCGTAGAGGTAGAGACGATTGGGCGCAGCATCGGGATCGCCATTGACCACCGGCTGTTGGCAGCCTTTTTCAAATGGCAGGGGCACAAACCGAGCCCCGGGTGCATTCAGGTTCTCGTCCGGCCCCCGCTCGGAGTGCACGCGGTAAAACCCGCCCACCACGAATCGATCCACCATGTAGACCACGGGCTCGGCCACCGATTCGCCCTCTGGCTGCAAGACAGTCTCAAAGGAATGAACGCCCTCTTGAATCAGCACATCTGAGACCGACTGGCCCTCTTTGATGACGGACATTTTGTTGCGCTGTTTGCGGTTGAGGTTCCTCACCTCGTTGGCATCTTTGACGGTCATGATGCCCATGCCATAGGTTCCCGCATCGGCCTTGACCACCACGAAGGGCGTCTGAGAGATCCCATGCTCGGCATACTTCTGGCGAATGCGACCCAGCATGGCATCGACTTTTTCGGCCAGGCATTCCTCGCCAACGCGGGCCTGAAAGTCGACGCCCTGGCACTGGTCAAAAAAGCTGTCGATCAGCCAAGGGTCGATTTGTAGCCGTTCGGCAAATTCGCTGGCCACCTGTTGATAGGCCGCAAAGTGGGCGCTCTTGCGACGCGTAGCCCACCCCGCGTGCAGCGGTGGAAAGAGTCTCTGGCCAGACAGGCCTTGCAGAATCTCAGGCACCCCACCAGACAGGTCGTTGTTCAAGAGGATCAGACAGGGGTCGAAGTCCTTGACCATCAGCCGGCTGCCCACGCGAACCAGGGGCTCCAGGGTCAGGTTCACAGGCTGGCCGTCGGGCAAGGCCAGAGACAGCTCTGTGGCCTGTGTGATCTCGGGCATCAGACTGCCCACACGAACCTGCAGACCTGCCTGCTGCAGCAGGCCGGCGAGCCTGGCCACATTGGCCAGGTAAAACGCATTGCGGGTGTGGTTCTCCGGAATCAGGACCACCCGACGGATGTCGGGGCAGTGGGTTTCTATGGAGGCCATGAGTGCCTGCACTGTGACGGGCAGGGCCGTCTCGCTCAGGTTGTTAAAGCCTCCGGGAAACAGGTTGGTGTCGACTGGGGCGAGCTTGAAGCAGGCATTGCGCAGATCGACCGATCCATAAAAGGGCGGCCGGTGGTTTCGCCACTGAGCCCGAAACCAATGCTCGATGTCAGCGCTGTGATCCAGAACACGTCGTTCCAGGTCTCGCAGGCGACCGCAGAGGCTGGTTTGTAGTTGGGGAATCATGATCCCCCGCATTGTAGTCTCCACCAATAAAAAAAGACCTGCGGTCCCTTCTAAGGGGGACCGCAGGTCCGGGAGCGACCGGGAGGAGAGGCCGGTCTTAGGAGAACTTCAACTCCAATTACATGTAGTAGGCCTTCTCACCGTGTGAGGTGATATCCAGACCCTCACGCTCTTCTTCTTCGGTGACACGCAGACCCACCACCATGTCGACAATCTTGTAGGCGATCAGGGCGACCACTGCAGAGACCACCATGGTGATGATCACGCCCTCCGCCTGAATGGCGACCTGGCTGGCAATCGAGAAGTCAGGCTTGCCAGTTCCGCCCAGACTTGGCGCGGTGAACACGCCGGTCAACAGAGCACCCAGGATGCCGCCGATGCCGTGGACACCAAAGACATCCAGCGAGTCGTCAGCGCCCAGAATCTTCTTCAGGCTGGAGACGGCCCACAGGCAGACCAGACCAGAGGCACCGCCGATGACGATGGCGCCCATGATGCCGACCGAGCCACAGGCTGGGGTGATCGCCACAAGGCCCGCAACAGCACCCGAGGCAGCACCCAGCATCGAGGCCTTGCCACGGAACAGGGCTTCACCAGCAGACCAGGTCAGCACAGCGGCAGCAGTGGCAAACAGGGTGTTGGCAAAGGCCAGGGTTGCACCTGCGGTGGCTTCCAGATTCGAGCCAGCGTTAAAGCCGAACCAGCCCACCCACAGCATCGACGCACCGATCATGGTCATGGTCAGTGAGTGCGGGGGCATGGGCTCTTTGCCGAAGCCAACGCGCTTGCCCAGCATGTAGGCACCGACCAGGCCAGCCACACCTGCGTTGATGTGAACCACCGTGCCGCCAGCGAAGTCCAGAGCGCCTTTACCCAGCAGATAGCCACCAGGACCCCAGACCATGTGGGCAATGGGCAGGTAGCAGAAGGTGAACCAGAGCACCGAGAACAGCAGAACGGCTGAGAACTTCACACGCTCAGCAAACGAGCCCACGATCAGCGCACAGGTGATGCCTGCAAACGTGCACTGGAAGGCGATGAAGATCATCTCGGGGATTTTGACCGTAGCGGTAAAGGTGTCAGCCAGAGACTCTGTGGTGACGCCAGCCAAAAAGAGCTTGGAGAACCCACCGATGATCGGACCACCTGCCGTAAAGGCCACGCTGTAGCCATAAATCGCCCAGAGAACGCTGATGAGCGAGAACACGACCATAACCTGCATCAGAACCGACAGCATATTCTTGGTGCGGACCAGGCCACCGTAGAACAGGGCCAGGCCAGGAATGGCCATAAAGATCACCAACAGGGTGGAGACCATCATCCAGGCCACGTCGCCTTTGACGACTTCGACTTTTGGAGCTGCAGCGGCAGCTGTGGTTGCAACGGCTGCTGCCGCGTCAGGTGCTGCCTGGGCGAGCACAGGCAATGCAATGCCTGCTGCTGCCAGACCGAGTAGCCCTTTGAGGCCACTCGAGAGAAGAGAAGTGTGTTTCATGTTTGTCCTCACTGAATGGATTGGGCTTAGAGCGCTTCTTTACCGGTCTCGCCGGTGCGGATGCGGATCACAGACTCCAGGGGGGCGACAAAGATCTTGCCGTCACCAATCTTGCCGGTGCGGGCTGCGGTCTCAATGGCCTCGACGGCCTGGTCGGCCATCTCTGCGCTGACAGCGATCTCAAGTTTGACCTTGGGCAGAAAGTCGACGACATACTCTGCGCCACGGTAGAGCTCGGTATGGCCTTTTTGACGACCAAAGCCTTTGACCTCGGTCACGGTAATCCCTTGCACGCCGATGGCTGAGAGCGCCTCACGCACCTCATCGAGCTTGAAGGGCTTGATCACTGCGGTAATCAGTTTCATAAGCTTCCTCTTTGGGTTGTGGCCGCCTTACCCGAGGGCTCGGCGGCTCGGGTTTGGGTTAAAAGGTTTTGGTGATGGAG
>JBMSJG010000074.1:0-5465 GCA_049418645.1 Burkholderiaceae bacterium
GACTTTTTGATGTTACTGACGCTCAGCCAGATGAACCCGCGCTACGCCCGTCACTTTGGACTCTGACCAGATGAAGACCATCCTTCGAAAACTGACCAGTCGACTGCGGCGGCGTCGCGCCGAACGGCTGGCCCATGCAGGCCAGCTAGCCGATCTGGAGTTCAAACCCCACTTTGCTCCATTCTGAGCATTCCTGATCCAGGCTGTACTGGGTCAGGGGGTGGTTCTGAAGCCACTTGGTGTCTAGGCTTAGGCGAAACCGCTTGCCCTTGGCACTGAACTTGAGTGCGGGCAGGCTGGTGGGCCGCCTGCTGCGATAGAAAATACTGGCCAGCCGAACACAGGCCAGGGCAGCCCACTGTTCCTCGGACTGCATGAGCCCAGCCAATTTGCCCAGCTTGCCCACATGGCCGAGCACCAGGTTGCTCATCAATCGCTGGTCGCGCCTGGAGAACCCCGGCATGTCGGCCTGCGAGACGATGTAGGCCGAATGCTTGTGGTGGCTGTTGTGGGAGATCGAAAAGCCAATCTCCAGCAGACAAGACACCCAGCGCAGCACCAGGGACATCTCCTCGCGCTCCTCTGAACTGCCCAGCCGAGCCTGCTCCCAGAGGTCGATGGCCATCTTGGCCACCTGCTCGGCCTGAACACGATCCACCGCATACCGGCTCATGAAGTGCTCGACCGTGGTGTAGCGCATGTCGTCCTGACGGGTGCGGCCCAAGACGTCGTAGAGCACACCCAGACGAAGGGCACCATCGGAATACTGCATGTCCTCGATGCCCAGCTCCTCAAAGATGGCAGTCATGATCGCCAGTCCGCCTGGAAAGACCGCCACGCGATCGGCCTTGATGCCGGGCAGCTCGGCCGGGTCCACCTCCCCGCGCTTGATCAGCAGATTGCGCAGGTGCTCCAGGCCCTGATAGGTGATGGCGTGATGACCGCCGATACCCAGCTGATCGAGCACCTCGACCAAGGCCTTGGCCGAACCACTGGCGCCCACCGCCTGGTCCCAGCCCATGGACTTGAACTCGTTGGTGATGACCTGGATCTCGCGCCTGGCCTCGAAGATGGCCTGCTTAAAGCCTGATCGGGTGATCTGACCACCGGGGAAGTAATCCCGGCTAAACCGGATGCAGCCCACAAAGACACTCTCGAGCAAGGCCGGGGTGTAGTCTGTGCCAATGATGAACTCGGTCGACCCGCCGCCGATGTCCACCACCAGGCGTCTGGTGCCGTCTGCGGCCAGTGTATGGGCTACGCCGTTGTAAATGAGTCGGGCTTCTTCCTTGCCCGCAATGATCTCGATGGGGAACCCAAGGGCCGCCTCACAGGTCTTGAGCAGGTCAGCGCCGTTTTTTGCAACCCGAAAGGTGTTGGTGGCGACCACCCTAACCTTCTGAGGATGAAATGCTCGCAACCGCTCGCCAAATCGGGACAAGGCCGCAACCGCCCGCGCCTGAGACGATGCATCCAGACGCTTGTCGGCGGAGAGACCGGAGGCCAGCCGCACAGCCTCCTTCAGGCTGTCGATGGGCACCACACGGGATCCCTGGGGTGTCTGTTCGACACGACCCACCAGCAGATGAAATGAATTGGACCCAAGATCAACGGCTGCAACCAACTCTGGTGTGGCGTTCTGAGCCGTTAATTGGTTTGTCATAAATGCAGATTATAGGGTGGCTAGAATCCAGAACATGACGAACAAAAGACAGTTCATGACCACGGTGACGGCGCCGCAGCCCAGCGACGGCCGCTACGTGAACCGTGAACTGAGCCTGCTCGCCTTCAACGAGCGGGTGCTGTTCATGGCCGAGCGGCCCGATGTGCCCTTGCTAGAGCGCCTGCGCTACCTGTGCATCGTGTCGAGCAACCTGGACGAGATCTTCGAGATCCGGGTCAGTGGCATGAAGGCCAAGATTCGTCAGGGCTCGGGCGAGTTGCTCGAGGCCGATGGCTACAGCCCCCACGGCAACCACCTGGCCGTGAGCGAGCGGGCCCACGCCTTAATCGACCACCAGTACCGACTGCTCAACGAGTCCATCATGCCGGCCCTGGCCACCGAGGGCATTCGGCTTCACCTGGCGGTCACCTTTAATGAGGCCCAGCGCAAATGGGCCCATCAATACTTCATGAAAGAAGTCTTGCCGGTGCTCACCCCCATCGGCCTGGACCCCTCTCACCCCTTCCCCAGAACGCTCAACAAGAGCCTGAACTTCATCGTCGAACTAACGGGCAAGGATGCCTTTGGCCGCCGTGGCACGGTGGCCGTCGTTCAAGCCCCTCGCATCCTGCCGCGACTGATTCCTGTGCCACCAGAGGTGTCTGGCCATCCCCATGGCTTCATGATGCTGACCTCGGTGGTTCAGGACAACGTCCAGGAGCTCTTTCCGGGCATGACGGTGTTGGGCGTTCATCAGTTTCGGGTCACCCGCAACAGCGACCTGTTTGTGGATGACGAAGAGATCACCGACCTGCGCGAGACCCTTCGCGGTGAACTCTCACAGCGACAGTTTGGCGATGCGGTTCGCATCGAGGTCTCCGAGGCCACGCCTGATCACCTGCTCGATCTGCTCAAACGCGAGTACGGCCTGGAGACCATGGACTGCTATCGCGTCAATGGACCGGTTAACCTGGTTCGTCTGATGAGCCTGCCCGACCTCATTCATCGACCAGACCTGAAATTCCCGGCCTTCATGGCGAGTTATCCCAAGCGATTGGCCAACGAGAACCCCTTTGTCGAGATCGCCAAGGGTGATGTCCTGGTGCACCACCCCTACGAGAGTTTCAATGCGGTGACCGATTTTCTGCAGGCAGCCGCTCGAGACCCAGCGGTGGTGGCCATCAACATGACCGTCTACCGAACCGGCCAGACCTCGGAGCTGATGGACTCGCTGATTCTGGCGGCCAAGTCTGGCAAGGCGGTCACCGTGGTCGTGGAGCTGATGGCCCGCTTTGATGAAGAGACCAACATCAACTGGGCCTCTAAGCTGGAGCAGGTCGGGGCCCACGTGGTCTTTGGGGTGGTGGGCAACAAGACCCATGCCAAGGCCTGCCTGGTGGTTCGACGCGAGAAGACGGGACTGCGCCGCTATGCCCATCTGGGGACCGGCAACTACCACCCTGGCAAGGCCAAGCTCTATGAAGACTTTGGCCTGTTCACCGCAGACCCACAGATCTGCGCAGATGTGCACGAGATCTTTCATCAGCTCACCGGTCTGGGCCAGAACAAGCCCACCCGCAAGGTCTGGCACTCGCCCTTTACCCTGCATGCCAATGTCATGAAGGCCATCTCCCAAGAGATGAGATTGGCCAAGCAGGGCAAGCGGGCCCACATCATGGCCAAGATGAACTCGCTGGTGGAGCTCGAGGTTATCGAGAAGCTCTACGCCGCGAGTCAGGCCGGGGTCAAAGTGGACCTGATCATCCGTGGCATCTGCATGCTGCGGCCTGGCATACCGGGACTCTCGGAGAACATCCAGGTTCGCTCGACCATTGGACGATTTCTGGAACACAGTCGCATCTTTTATTTCCGCCATGACGGGGACGAACAGGTCTACCTGTCGAGTGCCGACTGGATGGATCGCAACTTCTTTCGCCGCGTCGAGCTGGCTGTCCCGGTGCTCAACCCCACTCTGAAAAAGCGGGTCATTCGAGAGGGTCTGCGCATGCACCTGACCGACACCGACAGCAGCTGGGTCATGCAGCCCAACGGCAGCTATCGCCTGCGCCGCACGGGCCAGGGCCGATCAGTTCAACACGAATTACTGGACCAGCTAGCGAGCTCTGGGGCCTAGAACCAAGACCGGGATCAGGCCCACCAGGGCAATGGCAATCGAGGGCCAGGCGGCATCGGCCAGCCGCTCGTCTGCGGCAAAGTGGTGGGCTGCCACCGCCAGAGTCTCGACATTAAAGGGACGAAGCACCAGGGTGATCGGCAGCTCTTTGACCACGTCCACAAAGACCAGCAGCCCGCCCACCAACACGCCTCGTCGCAGGATGGGCAGGTGAACCAGTTGTAAGACCCGAAGGGGCGACAGGCCCAGGCTTCTGGCAGACCAATCCAGGCTGGGCGTGATGCGAGCCATCGAGGTCTCGACGCTGGAAAAGCCCACCGTGAAAAAGCGAGTCAGGTAGCCGCCGAGCACGAGAACGCTGGTCACTGTGAGGGTGATGCGCCAGTCAAACCAGGCCATCATCGACTGCGTGAAGAGTGCCGACCAGGCCAGCAGGCCAACGGCCACGACGAGTCCGGGAACGGCATAGCCAGAGCAGGCCAGCCGAGTCGCCTTGGCCAGCCACGACTCAGCGTTTGATCGCAAGACATAGGCCTGCAATACCGCGATGGGCAGAATCAGCAAGACCGCATAGCTGGCATAGAGCGCGGTCTGACCCGCCTGGGCCAGCAGGGTGCCAGCACGCAGCATCACATCTGCCGTTAGCGCCGCATGCAACAGCAGACACATGGGAATGACAAACCCAACGACCCCAGCCAGGCTGCAGACCAAGGGCACCCAGAACCGGGCAAGGCCCCGAAGGGGCTCGCGGTTGATGACGGGCCGAGACCGCCCTGCATAGCTGGCACCACCCCTGGCCGCCCGCTCCCAGGCGAGCAAGGCAAAGGCCATGGCCAGCATCATGAGTCCAATCAAGGCCGCGCCATTGCGATCGCCATAGCTGAACCAGGTCTTAAAGAGACCCGTGGACAGGGTCTGCACCGAGAAAAAGGCCACCGTGCCGTAATCGGCCAGGCACTCCATGATGACCAACGCTCCACCGGCCACCAAGGCTGGCCTGGCCATGGGCAGGATCACCCTAAAAAAAGCCTGCCGACTCGTCAGGCCCGACAGGCGAGCAGCCTCGGCCAGATTGGCCTGTCGCTCGTCAAAGGCGGTTCGGGCGAGCAGCGCCACATAGGGGCTCAGCGCCACACCCAAGATCAGGGCCGCCCCCCAGAGCGAGCGAATCTCAAACCAGGGATAGGCACCGATCCGAGGGGCCAGCAGGCCCCAGGCGATCAGGCTCTCTCGAAGGGCCATCGAGACCCAGCCGCTGTAATCCAAGGCATCGGTGTAGGCATAGGCCACCACATAGGCCGGCATGGCCATGGGCAGAATCATTCCCCACTCCAAGATCCGACCAAAGGGCACCTGATACTGAGACAGCAGCCAGGCGGTTGAGACCCCCAAGACAAGTGCGACGACCAGGGCCATCAGGCAGAGCAAGACCGTGTTGGCCAGGTAGTCCGGCAACACGGTGCCCGCCAGGCTGATCAGGGCCGATAGATCGGTAAAGGCCATGACCCCAAAGACCAGCACAGCCATGAGCGGCAGGCCAATGGCCAGCACGAACAGTGCTGACAGGCTGCTCATCCAGCCGGGCAAGCGCTGCGAGGTCATGGGGTTTTGCGAAGTGGGCATAAATAAGAACTATACTCACTTGATGCCTCAGACCCTGCAGATTGA
>JBMSJG010000075.1:0-5423 GCA_049418645.1 Burkholderiaceae bacterium
CCACCCATTCGCTTGGCCTCTGCCGTGGGGGCAAAGCCAACTGCGCCAAATACCAGTACAAGACCTAGCGTTACGGCCAGTGCTTTGGACGCTAGACTCTTTGAGCAATTAGACATGTCGTGTTCCTCTATCCCAATCATTGTTTTTGGCTTCCAGCCTGCTGAGACCGATGGTGTCACCAGGACAAGCGCTGTGACAACAGAATAAGGCTAGTGTTCCACAAATGACTTCATCTGATCTCCGGCCCCGTGTGGGGTTGATGCTGGGCGACCCAACCGGGATTGGCCCCGAAGTAGCCCTTAAATTACTGGCCCGTCCGGAAACCCACCAACAGGCCAGAATTTTGGTGGTCGGTGATCGACGACTTTTTGACCAGACGGCCCGGTCATTGGGTCTGCCGTTGCGGGCCCGCCTGGTAGACCCCGGCCAGCCATTTGACTGGCCCCAGCCCGGCGACCCCGAGGTGGTGATGGTGGATCTGGCCAACATGGATCCCGCCCAGGTCAGGCAAGGGGCAGCCGACCACAAAATCGGCTGGCTGGTCGGTGAGACCCTAAAAGTCATGACCGACATGGCCCTGGCGCACACCATTGATGCGGTCTGCTTCGCGCCTCTGAACAAAGCCGCCATCAACCGCGGCGGCTGGCAGTACCTGGACGAGCATGCCATGTTTGCTGACTGGAATGCTCACCAAGGGTATTACGGCGAGGTCAACATCATTCCGCAGTTCTGTACCTTCCGCGTTACCTCGCATGTCAGCCTGAGAAAGGCCGTCGACCTGGTGGTTCCTGAACGAATCCATGGCGCCGTTCAGCTGGCCCATACGGTCATGAAGGGTCTGGGTCATCAGAAACCCAAGATCGGTGTGGCGGCGCTCAACCCGCACGGCGGCGAGAGTGGCCTGTTTGGAGACGAGGAAATCACCATTATTCGGCCAACGCTGGAAAAGCTGACTGCAGCAGGACTGGAAACTGAGGGGCCCTACCCGTCGGACACCGTGTTTTTAAAAGCCAAGGCGGGTGCCTTGGATGCCGTGGTGATCATGTACCACGACCAGGGTCAGATTGCGACCAAACTCTTGGGCTTTAGCGAAGGGGTCACCCTGACCGGCGGCTTAAAGACGATCTACACGACACCTGCCCACGGCACCGCTTATGACATCGTGGGGCAGAACAAGGCGCACCCTGGGGCCATGATCAAGGCCTTTGAGGTGGCGGTTAACCTGGCCAACCAGCGGAGAACCGCTGCTCCCAGTCCTCAACCTCACTGATGCCGAGGGCTGCGGCATAGTCAGCCGGCGACATGCTGGCTGACTGCAGTCCAACGACATCGCCCTGAAGCAGGCGCTGCAGGTTGGTGGTGACGGCATGGCCAAAGCTGCTTCTGGCCAGCGCCGGGAAGATGCCCACAGAAATACCCGCAGTAGCCCAGTGCTCCCGAGACATGGCCATGAGCCGAGCGTCGATGCTCATGTTAACCAGGCAAGGGGCGGGGACGGCCTGGCTGACTTCTTGAATCTGTTCCAGCAAATCGGGGCTGGTCTTGAGTTCTACGAAGACCGCCTCGGCACCGGCCTGAACAAAAGCCTGGGCCCGCTCAATGGCGGCCGCAAGCCCCAGGCTGGCAGCTGCATCGGTTCGTCCGATGATCACCATGGGATCCTCGGTCTGGACTCGTGCCGCACAGGCCGCCGCAATGCGAGCGACCGCCTGGTCCTGGTCAATGACAGACCGAGCACCGGGCAGCTGGGCACATCGCTTGGGCGTCACCTGGTCCTCGAGGTGAATCGCTGCCACGCCGGCCAACTCAAGCGAACGAACGGTTCTTTGAATGTTGACCACACTGCCATAGCCGGTGTCTGCATCACAGATGATCGGCAGGCGCGTGCATTGGTTGATGCGCCCAAGGTGGTCGGCCAGCAGGGTCAGGTCCACCAATCCGACATCGGGCTCACCGAGTAGACAGGCCGAGACCGCATTGCCTGAGACATAGGCCGCATCCACTGGAAAGCGCTCGACCAGCCTCAGACCAAACCCGTCGTAGACCCCGGGAGCAAAGACCGGACGACCCTCTGCCAAGGCCGCACGAAAGGCCTGGCGTTTTTGGCGGACCGAGGGCAAAGAGGCGGCGGGCATGTCAGCTGTTGGAGACTGACAAATCAGGCCAGCCTTGATTCTGTTTGAGCAGCGGCAACAATCCGCCGGCTGAGATGATTTGCATGAGAACCGGTGACAAACCCGCGCCTTTCGCAATCACCTGGTCCGACTGAGTCACCTGACCCGCCATGAGGTCTACGGTGACCGGTTGACCTTCAACAGGGTTGGCGACTGGCGCGGCAATGAGAGCCAGGCCGTTGTTCATGGCGTTTCTGAAAAATGCCCTGGCAAAAGACTGGGCCACAATAACGGACACACCCATTTCTTTGAGGATCTGGGCGGCTTGTTCGCGGGACGAGTTGATGCCGAAGTCGGCACCGGCCAACAGGACAATGGGCTGACCGGCCTGCCGATGTCCGGCTGCTCGCGATGCAAATCCAGCGGACAGCTCTTCGAAGGCGCACCCCACCACAAACTGGTTGTCCTTGCCAGGTAGGTATTTGGTCGAGCAATGAATGTCGGTGTTGACTCGATCACCCAAGACCATGGCAACACCTCTGATGACAGAGTTGGCAGCAGTCATATGGCGCTCCAGTTCACGTGATCCATCTCTCGGGGGTCTGTGATCACACCCCTCAAGGCCGACGCTGCCACCGTTGCCGCAGAGCCGAGCCAGATATCCGCAGCACCGTTGCCCAGCCGTCCCTTGAAATTACGATTGGCTGAGGAGATGACTGTCTCGCCGTCACCAGGGGTGAAGTGGCCGGTCACGCTGATACAGGTGCCGCATCCAGCGGATTCGAAAGAACCACCAGCCGAGATGATGGTCTCGATGAGGCCCTCGCGGGCGGCCTGCAGATAAATGTCTCGGGAGGCCGGGGTCACAATCATGCGGACACCCGGCGCAAGGCGATGGCCCTTGAGAACCGCCGCCACCTGTCGAATATCGGAAAGCCGACCGTTGGTACAGGTGCCAACCAGCGCAGCATGAACCCGCTGACCCTTGGCCTGGTCCACATCCACAATGTCGTCCACCTCGTGACGGCGTGCCACCTGAGGCGCTAGGGCGCTGACGTTGATCTGATGCCGCTCAATGTAGTGGGCATCGAGGTCCGCCTGGACGGGCCTGGGCTCTTTGGCGCCGTGTGCCTTTAGCCAGGCCAAGGTTTTTTCATCGGCCTGCAGCAGCGCCGCCTTTGCACCGAGCTCAGCGGCGTGGTTGCAGAGGGTCATGCGATCGTCGATGGACATGGCTGAGACTGCCGAGCCCACGTATTCAATGGCCTGGTAATTGGCACCATCTGCGCCAAGTTTTCCCAGCATGTGGAGTGTGATGTCTTTGGCCCAGACACCGGGCTGTAGCTGTCCTTGCAGCTCAACCAGGCGAGTCGGGGGTACCTGGAACCAGAGCTTGCCGTAAGCCATGACGGCCGTCAGGTCTGTACCCTCGACACCCATGCCCAAGGCATTGAATGCGCCTTGAGTCACCGAGTGACTGTCCGTGCCCACAATCAGATCGCCACAGGTGACATGGCCCTTTTCTGGCAGCAATTGATGGCAGATGCCCTCGCCGATGTCATAGAGCTGGGCGCCTGTCTCTTGGGAGAACTCACGCAGCCGCCCATGAATCTGGGCAGCCTCTTTGTGGGGAGGTGGTGAGTAATGGTCTAAGACAAAGGCGGTCTTGGGCGCAAAGGTCAGGGGTACTTCATTCATGCGCCCGACCGCCTTCATGGCTCCCGGTGCACGGGCATCGGTCAGCATGGCGAAATCGATGCTGGCCACGACAAAATCACCGGGCTTGCAGCTGGCCAGTCCAGCATGGCTGGCAAGAATTTTTTCAACGATGGTCTGCGCCATGGTCAGTCTCTGGTTTTTCTCTATTGGCAATTGTGGTGAACGCACTAAGCATAGCCAATCTTCAACTTCAAAACAGTGAGTGCCTGCATGGAAAACCATCATCCGATTCGGTCATTGGCAGATATCGAAAATGTATCGGCACCTGCCTTTGAGGCCTGGACCGATGAACTCTTTCCTGGCTTTGAGCGTTTCGAGCGGCCAGGCACAGACGGCGTGACCATTCGCGGTGTGAAAGGGGGCAAGGGGCCAACGGTCATGCTGATTCATGGCAATCCCTTGATGCATGCCAGCTGGCACAAAATCGCCCCGTCACTGGCCAGGCACTTCACGGTGATTGCACCCGACATCAGGGGCTACGGGGACAGTGACAAACCAGATGGTGGTGCGGATCACTCGGGCTACTCCTTCCGATCCATGTCAGAGGACCTGGTGGCCGTGGCCCGTTCGTTTGGCGTCACACGCATGGCCGTGGTGGGGCACGATCGCGGCGGTCGTGTTGGGTTTCGGATGAGCCTGGACCATCCCGATTTGGTGAGCCATTTTGTTCCGCTGGACATTGCACCGACGCATCATGTTCTAACGAATGTGACCATGGGCTGGGGGCTAGAGGCCTACCACTGGTTCTTCATGGCACAGAAATACCCTTTCCCCGAGAAGCTTCTCTGTGCCGACCTGAATTACTACATTCAATACAAGCTCAACAAGAAGGGCGTTGGACTGGAAATTTTTGCACCACAGGCAATGGCCGAGTATGTGCGGTGCACGACCCCGGAGCAGATTCATGCTGTCTGCGAGGACTACCGGGCCACTGTGTCGGTTGACTTGGCCATGGACACCGCAGACTTTGGACGCAAGAAAATTCAATGCCCGACGATGGTGCTGTGGGGAAGCAACAGCCATTGCGGTCGTCACTTCTCGCCCTTGAAGGCCTGGGGTGACTGGGCTGACCAGTTAGAGGGATGCGACATTCCAACCGGCCACTACCCAGCCGAGCAGAATCCACAGCTCGTCTACAAGGCCCTCTGGTCTTTTCTGAATCGTTAAGAGTTGGTTCACATGATCCAATCCATGTCAGCGCAATCCGCCAAACAGGCCATTCACGGCCAGCAGGAATGTGCCCTGCTCGACATTCGTGAGCACGGGCAATACGGCGAAGGCCATCCATTTCTATCCGTCCACTGTCCGTATTCAGACTTTGAGCAGAGCATCGCTCGTCTGGTCCCGAATACTCAGGTGCCGATCATTCTGATGGACGATGGAGACGGCCTGAGCGAGAGAGCTGCAAAGCGGGCTGTGGCGATGGGCTATACCCAGATTGCGATCTTGACCGGTGGTGCGCCGGCCTGGTCCGCTGCTGGATATACGCTCTACAAGGGTGTGAACCTGCCAAGTAAGACCCTGGGTGAAATCATCGAACACCACGATCACCCCAAGGTCATCACACCCCAGCAGCTTCACGACTGGCAG
>JBMSJG010000076.1:0-5402 GCA_049418645.1 Burkholderiaceae bacterium
GCCCAGACGTCTAGCTGATGTTCGATGACCACCACGGTGTTGCCGGCGTCCACCAGTCGATGCAGGGCGTAGATCAGTTTCTCCACATCGGCCATGTGAAGGCCGACGGTCGGCTCATCCAGAACATAGAGGGTCTGACCACTCTGCTTGGACTTGGCCAATTCAGTGACCAGCTTGATGCGCTGGGACTCGCCTCCAGATAGGGTTGGGCTGGGCTGGCCCAGCGTCAGGTAGCCCAGGCCCACGTCTTGCAGCAGGGCGAGAGGCCGCTGAATGCTGGAGACATTCTCAAAAAACGCCGCTGCCTCATCGACGGACATGGCCAGCACGTCGGAGATGGTCTTGCCGCGCCACAGCGCCAGCCGTGTCTCTTGGTTGAATCGGGCACCACCACAGGCATCGCAAATGACGCGCACATCGGGCAGGAAGTTCATCTCAATGGTCTGCCAGCCTTGGCCATCGCAGCTGTCGCATCGGCCACCGGCTGTGTTGAACGAGAAGCGGCCGGCACTCCAGCCGCGGCGCTTGGCATCCTCACCGTTGGCGAACTGCTTGCGGATGTCGTCCCAGAAGCCAACGTAGGTGGCCGGTGTGGAGCGGGGTGTCTTGCCAATCGGGGTCTGATCGACTTCCAGAACACGTTGGATGGATTGCCAGTTTTCAATGGACTGACAGCCCTGCCAGTCGATGGCCTTGGCTCGGCCAGCCTTGGTGCGTTGCTGGTTGACCAGTCGCGACAGGTTGTGACGCAGGATGTCTCGCACCAGGCTGGACTTGCCAGAACCGGAGACGCCGGTCACCACGGTCAGACGCTCCAGGGGGATCTGGACCTCTAGGTCTTTGAGGTTGTGTAGATGAGCGCCCACCACCTGCAGCCAGTGATCGGCTGCTGGTCGACGGGCCTGGCTGCTGTGCTGCATGGGTTCACGCAGATACCGGCCGGTGAGCGATTCGGCCGACTGCATCAGGTCCTGCTGAGAGCCTTGGGCGACAATTCTGCCGCCCAGCTTTCCAGCGCCCGGTCCGATGTCGATCAGGTGGTCGGCCATGGCGATGGTCTCTTCGTCATGCTCGACCACGACCACTGTGTTGCCCTTCTCCTGGAGTTTTCGCAGGAGTCCCAGCAGGGCCTGGTTGTCCTGCGGGTGCAGACCGATGGAGGGTTCGTCCAGGATGTAGCAGACACCCTGCAGGTTAGAGCCCAATTGGGCGGCCAGTCGGATCCGTTGAGCCTCACCACCAGACAGGGTGGGTGCAGAGCGATCCAAGGAGAGATACCCCAGGCCAACGGAACATAGGAAATCCACTCGGCTGTCGATTTCTTGGACCAGACCCTCGGCAATGGCCTTGCCCCTGGCGTCCAGGGTTTTGCGCAGTCCCTTGACCCATGAGGGGAGGCTCTCGATCGACAGACGAGAGACCTGGTGAATGCCCATGTCGTTCAACAGAATGCTTCTGGCGATTGGGTTTAGACGCGCACCCTCACAGCTCGGGCATTCCAGAGGGGCGTCTTGGTCCTCCAGCTCGGATTCGGTGATCAGAAAACGGTCTTCCTCACCGGTCTCGTCCTCGGCCAGACTGGCGCTGAACAGGCCTGTTCCGGTACACGATGGACACCAGCCCAGCTTGGTGTTGTAGGAAAAGAGCCTGGGTTCTGGTTCGGGCAGACTGGTGCCGCAACTCGGGCAGGATCGTTTGGTCGAGAGCAGCTGACTGATCGTCTGGCCCTTGGCATCTTGGGTCAGCAGGCTGAGGCTGCCTTGCCCGTATTCAAGGGCCTGGTCGACCAGCTGTCGCAACGCGGCCTCTTGGCTGGCTGAGACCTCGATCTGGCCGATGGGCAGCTCGATGGTGTGTTCCTTGTAACGGTCCAACTTTGGAAAGGGTTTGGTCGAGACAAACTCGCCATCCACGCGAAGCTGCTCGAAGCCTCTGCTGTCCGCCCATTTGGCCAGGTCCTGATAGATCCCTTTGCGGTGCAAGACCAAGGGCGCCAACAGGCCAACCTGTCGGCCCTTGTGCTGCTTGAGGATGTTGGCCAGGATGGCCTCGGGGGTCTGGGGGGCGATGGCCGTCTGGCAGTCTGGGCAGGTCTGCTGACCGAGCTTGACAAAGAGCAGTCGCAGGAAGTGATGAATCTCGGTGAGCGTCCCTACCGTGCTCTTGCGACCGCCACGGCTGGTGCGCTGTTCAATGGCAACGGTTGGGGGGATGCCGTAGATGGCATCGACCTCCGGTCGGCTCGCCGGCTGGACAAATTGGCGGGCGTAGGCGTTGAGTGACTCCAGGTATCGACGCTGACCCTCAGCAAACAAGATGTCAAAGGCCAGTGTGGATTTGCCGGATCCAGAGACACCCGAGATGACCGTGAGCTGGTTGCGAGGGATCTGCACACTCAGGTCTTTGAGGTTGTGCTCGCGTGCATGCAGGACCTCAATGTTTGGATGGTCAGACTGGATGTTGGGCTTTGAGGGGCGGGCAGGGGCTTCGGCCACCGACATCTCACGCATTCGGCGCAGCGCCTGTCCGGTGTAGGACCTTGGGCAGGCGATCAGGTCGTCGGGCTGGCCTTGGGCGATGAGTTCACCGCCCGCAGGACCGGCGTCTGGTCCAAGGTCTAGTATCCAGTCCGAGGCAGCAATCAGATCCAGGTTGTGCTCGATGACCACCAGGGAGTGGCCAGCCTTGACGAGAGCCCGCAGGGCTCGGATGAGCTTGGAGATGTCCTCGAAGTGAAGGCCAGTGGTGGGCTCATCGAAGAGCAGGAGCATGCCCTTGGCCTTTCGAGAACCCTTCTCGGCCGCGTCGGCCAGGTGACCCGCGATCTTGAGTCTTTGGGCCTCGCCACCCGATAGCGTGGGGACTGGTTGGCCGAGCCGAAGGTAATCCAGACCGACGTCTCCCAGGGGTTTGAGCCGTCGGTGAATCTCTGGCACATCACCAAAGAAGACCAGGGCTTCGGTGACGGTCATTTCGAGAACATCTGCAATCGATTTGCCACGCAGGCGTACCTCGAGGGTCTCGGTTCGGTAGCGGCTGCCGCCGCAGTCGGTGCAGCGCAGGTAGACGTCTGACAGGAACTGCATTTCCACCTGCTCGTAGCCACTGCCCGAGCAGCTGGGACAGCGCCCCGTGCCGGCATTAAAGCTGAAGGTCCCGGTGGTGTAGCCCCTCTGAACTGCAAGGGGTGCGTCCGCAAACTGCTTGCGAATGGCATCGAAGGCGCCAACGTAGACGGCCGGGTTGGAGCGGGTGGTCCTGCCAATCGGCGACTGGTCCACCATCAGGACGTCGCTGATCAGGGGAACCCCCTCGATCTTGTCGTGGGCCCCAGGCGTCTCGGTGGCCTTGCCGAGTTGCTTGCAGACGGCCGCATAGAGCACGTCGTGGATCAGGGTGGACTTTCCGGATCCGGAGACGCCGGTGACCGTGACCAGATGACCCAGGGGAAACTGGATGGTGAGATGCTTGAGGTTGTTGGCGCTGACGCCCGATAGCCGAATGATGGGGGCCTTTTGAACCAGATCCTTGGGGGCGGGGGGCTCTGCAGAGACCAGCTTCTCAAGACGCAGGTACTGACCCGTTAGGGTTTTGCTCTGGATGAGCTCATCAAAGCGTCCGTTAAAACAGATGTCTCCACCGTGTTCGCCCGGACCTGGTCCCATGTCAATGATCCGGTCTGCGGCCTGCATGACCTCGGGGTCATGTTCCACCACCAACAGGCTGTTGCCCGCATCTCGCAGGCGATGCATCACCTGAATCAGGCGCTGCAGGTCTCGAGGGTGTAAACCAATCGATGGCTCGTCCAGCACAAAGAGCGTATTGACCAAGGACGTGCCCAGGGCTGTGGTCAGGTTGATGCGTTGGACCTCTCCACCCGAGAGTGTTCTGGACTGGCGATCCAGGGTGAGATAGCCCAGGCCGACTGCTTGGCAGAAGCCTAGGCGGGCCCTCATTTCCTTGTAGACCAGCTGCGCGGCCGTGGCCTGTGCGTCGGACTGATGTGACCCGGTCGTTGGCTGGTTGGGAGATTCTGATGCAGCCTGTACGGCGTCCAGCCAGGCCATGGCCTCGTCAATGCTCTTGGCCATGACTTGGGAGAGGGTGCAGCCGCCCAGGCGCCAATAGAGCGACTCAGGCTTGAGTCTTGCGCCATGGCAGGCCGGACACTCGGTGTAGCTGCGGTACTTGGAGAGCAGCATCCGGATGTGCATCTTGTAGGCCTTTGATTCGAGGTACTCAAAGAACCGATTAATGCCGTACCACTGCTTGGTCCAGCTGCCCTTCCAGTCCTCATCACCCTCAAAGACCCAGCGACGGTCTTCGGGGGGGAGGTCTCGAAAGGCAATGTCCTGAGCCACCCCTCGTCGCTTGGCATGCATGAGCAACTCTCGCTGACAGTCAGCGTAGGACTTGGTCTGCCAAGGTTTTACAGCGCCATCGGCCAGGCTGAGTGATTCATCGGGGATCACCAGGCCCGGGTCAATGCCGATCACTCGCCCAAAGCCTCGGCAGGTCTCGCAGGCGCCGATGGGGGAGTTAAAAGAGAAGAGGGCCGGTCTGGGCTCCTTGAAGGAGATCCGGCAGGCCGAGCAAGACAAGGCGCTGGAAAACTGCAGCAGCTGGTCCTTCTCTGAGTCTTCCTTGTGAAGCAGGACCAGTTGGCACTGACCTTGGCCGTAGCGCATGGCGGTCTCGATCGCCTCTGCGACTCGGGCTCTCTCCAGGCTGTCGTTGACGACGAATCGGTCGGCCATGACCTGGAGGCTGTTCGCCTCGCGCCGATAGATTTTGGTGAACCCTTGTGCCGATAGCCATTGTTCGAGCTGCTCATCCTCCAGGGACTCTGGCGTCTCTCGGGTAAAGACCACAGCAAGTCGCTGCCCGGATGGCTGGGCCAGGGCTAGGGTGACGATTCCATCGACGGTGTCCCGTTGCACGCGTTCACCACAGCCTGGACAGAACAACTCTGCCGATCGGGCAAAGAGCAGCTTCAGGTGATCGGTGATCTCGGTCATGGTGCCGACCGTTGATCTGGAGGTGCGAACTGGATTGGTCTGGTCGATGGCAATCGCTGGCGGGACGCCATCGATCCGATCCACTTGGGGCTTGTCCATGCGATCCAGGAACTGGCGCGCGTAAGCCGAGAAGGTCTCGATGTAACGGCGTTGACCTTCGGCGTAGATGGTGTCAAAGACCAGCGAGCTCTTGCCCGAGCCCGAGACGCCCGTGACCACTGTGATCTCCCCGGTGGGGAGGTCTAGCGACAGGTTCTTGAGGTTGTTCTGTCGTGCGCCCCTGACGCGAATCGTCATGGAGGGTTAGTGCTTGTGGTCGTGATCGTGGTCGCAGCAGCCCTTGTGGTCATGATCGTGGGCATGCTGGTGGTCGTGGCTGTGCGA
>JBMSJG010000077.1:0-5384 GCA_049418645.1 Burkholderiaceae bacterium
GTGTGCAAGGCATAGGCGAAATCCAAGGCTGTAGCACCCGCAGTCAACTCCACAATGCGAGCCTGTGGGGTCAGGACGTAGATTCGGTCCGATGAGAGTCGAACCTGACCGACTGCCTGTCCCCAGTCCAGCATCTGGCGAAGCCACTGAATCTGCTGCTCATGACCCGACTTGGCATCAGAGCCCGATGGCATCGGAGCGGAGCCACCGGTTTCTTTGTAGCGCCAATGGGCTGCTACGCCGTACTCAGCCCGAAGGTGCATGTCATGGGTTCGAACCTGAACCTCGAATGGCCGATCCTGGTCATCGAGCAAGACCGTATGCAGCGACTGATAGCCATTGGGCTTGGGCCGCACAATGTAGTCATCGAACTCATCGGTCATGGGCCGATAGGCCGCATGCAGCTGGGCCAGGGCCTCGTAGCAGTCGGCCTGTGTCCTCACCAGAATCCGAAAGGCACGCAGGTCTCTCAGGTCATCAAAGGCCAGGGCCTTCTGGCGCATCTTGTTGTAGATGCTGTAGAGGTGCTTGGGACGACCTGCGACCTGGGCCGCAAGGCCAGCCTTTTGCATCAGCTCGGTCAGGGCCGATATCGTGCGCTGGACAAAGGCCTCTCGCTCGGTGCGTTTCTCATCTAGCCAGCCGGCGATCTGCCTGTAGACCTGGGGCTGGGTGAATCGAAAGGCCAGGTCCTCCATGGCCCATTTGAGCTGCCAAATGCCGAGTCGATTGGCCAGGGGCGCCTGCACCAGCATGGTCTCTTGACCGAGTCGTAAAGCCTGCTCAAGAGCGGTCTCGCTGTCTGACTGGCGCAGGCCTTGGGCCATGTCCTCCAGGCGAACCTGGTGAAAGGCCAGCCGGGCAATGACCACTCGAATGTCATCGGAGAGCGCCAGGATCATGCGACGCAGGGTCTCCATTTGGTCTTGTCGACCATGGGACGAATCAGCACCAGCCTGGCCCGAGCCCAACTGGCCCCGCATGCTGGCCAGTCGGTCAAAGCCCTTGAGCAGGCCGACGATGTCCTCACCCCACTGGGCTGCCAAGGCTTTATCAGAGCTAGCCCTCTCAAGGGCCACCGGGTAGATCAGGCAGGCCGTCTGGGTGGCCTGGTCTAGACCGAGAGAGGCAACCCAGTCAGAGGTTCGGGCTGCGGCCAAGAAGGCCTGCTCACTGGACCAGCCAGCAGACTGCCAGTCCTGCGACTGCCGCCAGGCGTGGGCCTGGGCCAGAAGCGTGGGCTCGGCCAAGGCATCAGCGGCCCAGCAGCCGCTCCTCAATCAGGCCGCAGAGCAGATGGCCGATGATCAGATGACCCTCTTGAATCTGAGGCGTGTGGTCGGACGGCATGTTCAGAATGACACTGCTCAGAGGTCCCAGGTCACGTGGGTCACGGCCCGTGAGCGAGATGGTCTGCAGACCCTTGTGCTGAGCAGCCTGGAAGGCCACGACTAGGTTCTTGGAGCGGCCTGAGGTCGATAGGCCCACCAGAACGTCACCGGCCTGGCCGATGGCCTGCACCTGTCGAGCAAAGACGTGCTCATAGCCGTAGTCATTTCCAATGGCGGTCAGCGCCGAGGTGTCGGTGTTCAGGGCCACCGCCGCCAGGGGAGATCGCTCCTTGAGGAACCGGCCCACCAGCTCGGCTGCAAAATGCTGTGACTCAGCGGCGCTACCACCATTGCCCGCAAACAAAATCTTCTTGCCGTTCGACAAGGCCGCCACGCAGAGATCCACGGCCTGTTCCAGACGAGTCTGAAGGCCCGCATCCGATTCCAGATCCAGGACCAGCTGCCGACTGGCGGCCAGCGATGACAGGATGGTCGAACTCATGATCAGGCCGCCTCCTCACGAGCGGCGCGACGACGCTCGTGCTCAACCAGGTGTCGCTTTCGCAGGCGAATGCTCTGAGGGGTGATCTCCACCAGCTCGTCGTCTGCGATGAATTCGACAGCCTTCTCTAAGGTCAGTTGAATGGGGGTGGTCAGGTCGATGTGCTCGTCCTTGCCTGATGCTCGAACGTTGGTGAGCTTCTTCTCTTTAACCGGGTTCACCACCAGGTCGTTGTCACGAGAGTGAATGCCAATGATCATGCCCTCATAGAGCCTCTCGCCCGGCGAGACGAACATGCGGCCTCGCTCCTGGAGTTTCCAGAGTGCATAGGCCACGGCCTCGCCATCGTCCTGAGAGATCAGCACGCCGTTTCGGCGCTCCGCCAACTCGCCTTTGTAGGGACCGTACTCATCAAAGATATGACTCATCAGCCCAGTGCCTCGAGTGATGGTCAGGAACTCGCCCTGAAAGCCGATCAGCCCGCGAGCGGGGATGCGGTATTCCAGTCGCACACGGCCCTTGTCATCCGGCACCATGTCCAACAGGTCCCCCTTGCGAAGGCCCAGGTTCTCCATGACCGGACCCTGGTGCTCCTGCTCCACATCAACCGTCAACATCTCGTAGGGTTCCAGCCTTTCACCCGTCGGACTGGTTTTCATGACGACTCGCGGACGCGAGACCGCCAGTTCATACCCCTCGCGGCGCATGTTCTCCAAGAGAATCGTCAGGTGCAGCTCGCCTCGGCCCGAGACCAAGAAGGTGTCGGTGTCTGAGCCAAATTCCACGCGCAGGGCCACGTTACTCTTGAGCTCCCGCTCCAGACGCTCTCGAAGCTGACGACTGGTGACAAACTTGCCTTCCTTGCCGGCCAAGGGAGAGCTGTTGACCATGAAGTTCATGCTCAGCGTGGGCTCGTCGACCTTGAGCATGGGGAAAGGCTCTACCGCCGATGGATCACAGACCGTGGTGCCGATGTTCAGGTCCTCAATGCCATTGATCAGAACGATGTCGCCGGCGAGGGCCTGGTCAACCACCTGACGGTCTAGGCCTTTGAAGGTTAAGACCTGGTTGATCTTGGCCTTTTTGGGGGTCCCCTCGGGTCCGTCCTGAATGATCACGTCTTGCAGCGGACGAATGGTGCCGCGGGCCACACGACCGATGCCGATCTTGCCCACATAGCTCGAGTAATCCAGTGAACAGATCTGCAGCTGCAAGGGTGCACTGGTGTCGTCGTCCCGAACAGGAACGTATTTGAGAACAGCCTCAAAGAGTGCACGCATGTCGGTGCCAGGATTCTTGTGGTCCAGGGTCGCCCAGCCGTTCAAGGCCGAGGCATAGACCACTGGAAAGTCGAGCTGCTCTTCGGTGGCCCCCAGCTTGTCAAAGAGGTCAAAGGTCTGGCTGACCACCCAGTCAGGCCTGGACCCTGGACGGTCAATCTTGTTGACCACCACGATGGGCTTGAGACCCTGGGCCAAGGCCTTTCGGGTCACAAAGCGGGTCTGTGGCATGGGGCCCTCGACGGCATCGACCAGCAGCAGAACGCCGTCCACCATGGACAAGACGCGCTCCACCTCGCCACCAAAGTCTGCGTGCCCCGGTGTGTCCACGATGTTGATGTGGGTGTCCCCGTAGGTCACCGCACAGTTCTTGGCCAGAATGGTGATGCCGCGCTCTTTCTCAAGATCATTGGAGTCCATCACCCGCTCGGCAACGGCCTGATTGGATCGGAAGGTTCCGGACTGAGACAAGAGCTTGTCGACCAGTGTGGTTTTACCGTGGTCAACGTGGGCAATGATGGCGATGTTGCGCAGTTGGCGCATAGAGACTCCCTAGTGAAAAAGTGGTTGCGCCACAAGGCGCGCGGGCCATAGCCGGTGATCGATCACCTGACCAGTGCCCAGAAAATGTTGTTCGGTATCGTAAAGACGGAACTTGTCAGGCGAGTGACAGCCGGCCGACGCCAGCACCTGTGACAGCCTTTCGGCATCGAAGGCAATCGAGCGGCCAAAGGACAACTCCTGTGCCTCGGCCGCAGAGAGCACCACCGTCGGCCAGTGGCTGGCCAGGGCATCTACCGGCAAGAGGCAGTCCTCGCGTCTCTCCAGGTTCATGGCCTCTAGGGCCTCCAGGCTATAGGACTGGTCAATCTGAAGGCTGCCAACTCCAGTGCGACGGAGCGCAGCCAGATGTGCCCCGCAGCCCAATTGCTGGCCAATGGTCTGCGCGAGTACCCGAATGTAGGTGCCCTTTGAACAGCGAACGCGAATGACCGCAGTGGGCGAGTCAAAGGACAGGAGTTCGATCTGGTATATGTGAATCTGACGGGCTGGCTTGTCGACCGTCTGACCGGCCCGGGCGTACTCGTAGAGCGGACGCCCCTGGTGCTTCAAGGCTGAATACATGGGTGGCTTTTGGTCTTGCGCGCCCAGCTGTGCAGCCAGTACTCGGTCGAGCGCAGCCCGGCCCACCGAGACCGTCTGACTGCTCACCACCTGGCCCTCGGCATCACCGGTATCGGTCTCTTGACCCAGGGCAATGGTTGCGACGTAGGTCTTGTCGGCATCCAAGCCTTGCTGGGCAAACTTGGTGGCCTCGCCGAAGAGAACGGGCAGAATGCCGCTGGCCATGGGGTCAAGCGTGCCACCGTGGCCGGCCTTGAGCGCACCGAAGAGTCGCTTGGCAGCCGAGAGCGCCTGGGTAGAAGACGGGCCCACGGGCTTGTCCAAGACCAATACGCCATTCAAGGCCCTGCGGGGCAACCGGACGGCCACTGCGGTCATGACGCGTTTCCCTGATTCGCCTGGTCGATCAACTGACTCAAGGCCATGCCTCGGGCGACCGAATCATCGCGAATGAAGTGCAGCTCTGGCGTCGAGTGAATCTGCAGCCGACGGCCCAACTGCTGGCGCAGAAATCCGCGGCAGGCCTTGAGCCCCGCTGCCGTCTTCTCAAAGGTCTGCTCGTCGTCCGGCAGAACGGTGAAATAGACCTTTGCGTGGGTGTAGTCGGGCGTGACCTCGACTTCGGTCAGCGTCACAAACCCGATGCGTGGGTCCTTGACCTCGAGTCGCAGCAGCTCCGCTAAGTCCCGCTGGATCTGATCTGCAACTCGAAAGCCCCGGTCGACGGCGGCCTTAGAGGGTGCGCGCGATTTCCTGGATTTCGAAGACCTCAAGCTGGTCTCCTTCTTGGATGTCGTCGTAGCCCTTGAGGGTGAGACCGCACTCAAAGCCTTCCTTCACCTCTTTGGCATCGTCCTTGAAGCGTTTCAGGGAGTCGAGTTCGCCCTCCCAGATGACCACGTTCTCACGCAGCAGGCGAATGCGAGCGCCACGTCGGATCAGGCCCTCGAGCACCATACAGCCGGCAATGTTGCCCAGACGAGAGACCTTGAAGACCTGTCGAATCTCGACCAGACCCAGGGCCACCTCTTTCTTCTCCGGCGCCAACATGCCCTGCATGGCATTTTTCACATCATCAACGGCGTCATAAATGATGTTGTAGTAGCGCAGCTCCACGCCATTGGCCTCGGCCAGCTTCTTGGAGGC
>JBMSJG010000078.1:0-5351 GCA_049418645.1 Burkholderiaceae bacterium
GCGGCCCGGTCATTGCGTCCTTGCACTTCCTGAAGAAAGACCAAATCCGCTTGCATGCTGCCCAAGGCCGGCACCATCTCGTGGATGACCAGCCGACGTCTCAGGCCCAGAAAGCCGCTGGAGTGGCCCTTGTGAATGTTGTAACTCGCAATGGTGAGCAGCTGGGGAGGTATTAGACGAGACCATCCCAGTCGCTGGGCCAGCTGCTCAATGGCCAAGCCATTGGTCCATGAAAAACATCGCTCAGCCGCTCTTTGCCACGGAAGCCACTCGAAACGAAGGTGCTCTCTGGCCGATAAGACCGGCTGTGCGCCTGGCTCGATCTGCACAGAAAAGACATGCTCGGTGTTGTGGGTAACCCCGGGCGCGTAACGATGTCGCCAGTGGGCAAAAATTTCATAGCGCTGCGTCTGCTGCCAGTCCAGCCAGCTCTCTAAGGGGCAGACAAATCCAGTCTCTTCGAGAAGCTCCCGCTGGGCCGCCACAATCGGGGGCTCAGACTCTTGGTCTAGGCTACCAGTGACCGACTGCCAAAATCCCGGCTTATCAGCCCTTTCGATGAGCAGCACCTGACCCTGCCCATCATGGATGACCACCAAAACAGAGATGGGTATCTTGACGGACTTCATGCCAAATCGGCGCTAGACGTTGGTTCTCTGGCCAAAAAGTGTCGAGACCATCAGGCTAAACAGCAGCAAGGTCAAGAGTGTGACCAGAGCGGCCAGCAGGAGTAAGCGAATCCCGTCATTTGTTTTTTGATTGACCTGAGCATTTGAGTGATGCGCCTGCAGATGGGCCAGATGCGCCAGGCGACCAGCCTTCCAGGCCGGAACGGCAGCAGCACTCGCCCAGACTGCTGCAGTCGGCACCCATTGCATCAGGCCAAAAAAAGGCAGGGCAACACAAGCCACATAAAGGCCCACTACCATCGTCTGAACCTGACGCTCTGTTGGGTACAAAGACGAGCGCCATTGGTCATAACAGGCCAACGCAAGGCCCGTCACCAGCCCCACGCTCAGCGCAGAAGTCTCAAAGCGCTGAACAATGAGGAGCACTGTGAGGTTAACCAAAAAGGACCCATAGCCGGTCAGGATGATCATCCGAAGCCAAAAGGGAAGCTGTTGAATTCGCTCGAGCCAGGGCCAAGGGCGGCTGCCCAGCCAGACCTGAAACACCATCACCACAGAGGCTTGAAGAGCAGCGAGGCTTAATAGCTCAGGCGCTACAGTGGGATTTTCGTGCCAGGCAACCGTCATGCCAATCAGGGCGGTAACCGGTGCATAGACCAGCGCCTGCCAGTAATCGATCGGCAGGATCCGATGTGTCATGCCATGACTTTGGGGGCTTCACGCAGACGAATATGCAGTTCGCGAAGCTGCTTTTCGTCGGCTGGTGACGGTGCCTGGGTCAACAGACACTGGGCCCTCTGTGTCTTTGGAAAAGCGATTACATCTCGAATCGACTCAGCGCCGGTCATCAGGGTCACCAGGCGGTCCAGGCCAAACGCCAAGCCACCATGAGGGGGTGCGCCGTAGCGAAGAGCATCCAGCAGGAAACCGAACTTGGCCTGGGCCTCTTCGGGTCCGATGTTCAGGGCCCGGAAGACCTTTGACTGGACTTCTTCGCGGTGAATACGAACAGATCCCCCGCCCAGCTCCCAACCGTTTAGAACCATGTCGTAGGCCTTTGCCAGACAGGCCCCTGGGTCGGAGTCCATCAGGTCCTCGTGGCCATCCTTGGGGGCTGTAAACGGATGATGAACCGCAGTCCAACGTTGGTTGTCCTCATCAAACTCAAACATCGGAAAATCGACCACCCACAGTGGCTGCCAGCCCGGCTTGAACAGGCCATTGGCCTTTGCAAAATCACTCAGGCCAATCTTCAGACGCAGGGCCCCGATGGCATCGTTGACCACCTTGGCCTTATCGGCCCCAAAGAACACAATGTCCCCGGACTTGGCCTGAGTCAGGTCCAGAATGGCCTGCAAGGCGGTGTCATGGATATTCTTGACGATCGGTGACTGCAGGCCATCCCGACCCGCTGCCAGATCATTAACCTTGATCCAAGCCAGACCCTTCGCGCCATATATCTTGACGAACTCAGTGTAGGCATCAATCTCGCCGCGGCTCATGGACGCACCACCCGGCACTCGAAGCGCCACCACCCGACCATTCTTGGCATTGGCTGGTTCAGAGAATACTTTGAACTCCACATCCTTCATCACAGGCGTGAGTTCCGTAAGGCGCAGATCAATACGCAGGTCTGGCTTGTCAGACCCATAGTCCCGCATCGCCTGGGCGTAGGTCATGGTGGGAAACACAGCCGGCAGTTGTACCTGCAGATTGTCTGCAAAGACCTGGCGAATCATCTCCTCAAAGAGCGCGCGAATCTCTTGCTCGGTCAAGAAGGAGGTCTCGCAGTCAATTTGGGTGAACTCCGGCTGACGGTCTGCTCGAAGGTCTTCGTCACGGAAGCACTTGGTGATCTGGTAGTAGCGGTCGAACCCGGCCACCATGAGGAGCTGTTTGAAGAGTTGCGGGGACTGAGGCAAGGCAAAGAATTCACCCGCGTGCACCCGAGATGGCACGAGATAGTCCCGCGCGCCCTCTGGGGTGGACTTGGTCAGCATGGGGGTCTCAATGTCGACAAAACCCTGGGCATCCAGATATCGACGAATCGCCATGGCGACCCGGTATCTGAGCATCAGGTTGTGCTGCATCTGAGGACGACGAAGGTCCAGAACCCGATGGGTCAGACGGGTGGTCTCAGAAAGGTTCTCATCATCGAGCTGAAAGGCAGGCGTCACCGAGGGGTTGAGAACCTCGAGCTCGGTGGCGAGAATCTCGACAGCCCCGCTAGCAAGGTTCTGGTTAACTGTGCCCTCGGGCCTACGTCTCACCCGACCCTGAATACGAACACAAAACTCGTTACGAAGCGATTCCGCTGTAGCGAACACATCGGGCCGATCAGGATCACAGACCACCTGAGCGATGCCCTCTCGGTCGCGCAGATCGATAAAGATGACCCCGCCATGATCACGTCGGCGATGCACCCAGCCACAGAGGGTGACGGTCTGATCGAGTACCTCGGTGGAGAGGCTGCCTGAGAAATGAGTACGCATGACGACCCTGCTTAAAAGTTAGATTTGGGACTGGCCTGGCTGGATGGCGGAACAGTGCCCATCGAAACGACATAACGAAGTGCTGCATCAACCGGCATCGATAGGGGGATGACGTCCGACTTGGGCAGCATGAGGAAAAAGCCAGAAGTTGGATTGGGCGTGGTCGGAACGTAGACGCTGACCATGTCCGCACCCAGCACCTGACTGACCTCGCCCCCGGGCGTACCGGTGACAAACGCAATGGTATGGACACCGGTCCGGGGATATTGCACCAAGACAGCCTGACGAAACGCTTGACCATTCGGCGCCAGAATCGTGTCGCTCACCTGTTTTACAGAGGAGTAGATCGAGCGGACCAATGGAATCCTGGCCAGCACGGCCTCCCAGACCTGCACCAGTCTGCGGCCAATCAAATTGGCCCCAAGCAGCCCAGTAATCAAGACCAACAGGGCGACCGCCAGCACGCCAAATCCAGGAATTTGAAAACCAAACAGCGCCTCTGGGCGCAAACCGATTGGCACCACCCCATCAAGGGTCGTGACAATCATGTTGATGACCCAGGCGGTTATGCCGATGGGCACCCAAATCAGCAATCCCGTGACAAAGTAGCGCTTCACCGCATAGCCTTTCGACATCAGAACGTCAAAAAACAAAGCGCCGCGGAATGCGGCGCTTTTTCCGACTCAAGCCCATTTTACTGGGTTTCGCCCCTAAAACAGGGCTCCATCTGCTTAAAAGGGGATGTCATCGTCCAGGTCGTCAAAGCCAGATGCTTTGGCGCCGCCGGGTTTGCCCCCGCCGCCGGAGGCCGCCGGCATGCCAGGGTCATCCGATGGCCCAGATGGGCCGCCACTCGAACCGCCGCCGTCACGCCCACCCAGAAGTTGCATCTGGTCGGCCACGATCTCTGTGGTGTATTTCTCTTGGCCGGCTTGGTCCTGCCATTTGCGAGTGCGCAGCCGGCCCTCTACGTAGACCGGACGGCCTTTCTTGAGGTACTCACCTGCAATCTCAGCGAGGCGCCCGAAAAAAACGACACGATGCCACTCGGTGTCCTCCCGCATGTCCCCGCTTGACTTGTCCTTGTATCGCGACGTGGTGGCAATTGAGACGTTGGCGATGGCTCCGCCATCGGGCGAATAACGGACCTCGGGGTCTCGGCCCAGGTTGCCCAACAAAATGACTTTGTTTACAGATGCCATGTCACACACTCCATGAAGTAAAAGGGTCCCTACCCTAGAAATCGGATGGCTTCGGCGCTATCCGCCAGTGGGATGATCAGCCGAACGACCGGCAGAACGAGCCCCAATTTCAACAAGACCAAGCGACATGATGCCCCAAATCGACAGGATGCCTAGGCAGAACAGGAAGATGCCAGTCAGACCGAAAGCCTTGGCCGCCAGACCGCCAGCAAGCCCCCCAGCAAACAAGCCCAATGACTGCGCCGTGTTGTAAAGCCCCATGACCAGGCCACGCTGCCGGGCAGGAGCAGCCCGCGAGACCCAAGACGGCAACAAGGCCTCCATGAGGTTAAAACCAAACATGAATAGCCAAATGGCGAACATCCAGCCGGGGAATTGGTGAGACTGCAGGAAGACCAGCTCCCCGGCCATCAAAATGGCGATGCCGACCAGAAAAATGGGGCGAAAGCGGCCTCGTCTCTCCGCCCAGAAAATCAGTGGAATCATGCCGACAAAAGCCAACACGAGCATCGGTAGATAAACCTGCCAGTGGCTACTGGTCTGCAGCCCAAAACCCTGCAAGCCAAGCGGAATGGCCACAAACATGGCGGTCTGAACGGCCATCATGGCAAAAATACCCAGGTTGAGGCGACCCAGCTGAGCATCAAAGAACAAGGCCCAGCCGGATCGAAGGGGGGGGGCATCCTCCTGTGAGGTTTGAGCATTCGCATTCGCGCGCTCCTCAGGAACTCTCATCACCATGAGACAGGCCATCAGCGCCAACACACCGGTGAGGCCTAGCAGTCCTGACAAGCCTATAGCACCGTAGAGCAGGGGTGCAGCGACCAAGGACAGGGCAAAAGCCAGCCCGATCGAGGCCCCCACCATCGCCATGGCCCTGGTTCGGACCACCTCTCGAGTTCGGTCCGCCAAAAAGGCGCTGACTGCGGCTGAGACCGCCCCAGCCCCCTGAAGGGCCCGACCGACGATCAACACCCAGACAGAATCGGCATTGGCCGCCAGAAAGCTGCCCATGGCAAAAACCAGCA
>JBMSJG010000079.1:0-5314 GCA_049418645.1 Burkholderiaceae bacterium
GCGGCTGACCCACCCGACCACGGATGCCGTCGGTGCCAAAGTACTTGCGCGCAGTCTTCATGTTGTCATTTTAGACGACAGGCCGCTCATCACCCTCAAGGCATCCACCGTCTGGCGAACATCGTGGACACGGACGACTCGAGCACCGGCCTGCGCAGCCAACATGGCTGCAGCAATACTGCCGCCCAGTCGGTCGGCTGCTCGATCCTCTCCACGGCCCGACAGCTGGCCAATCATGCGCTTGCGAGACACACCAATGAGCAGGGGTAACGCCGTGCTGTGTTGTGCAATCGCGCCAAACAAGGCCTGGTTGTGGGCCAGGGTCTTGCCAAAGCCAAAGCCCGGATCCAGCAGGATCTGCGACGCCTCAAGCCCCAAGGCCATCAGCCGGTCACGCTGAGTCGTTAAAAACCCGTAGACCTCGGAGACCACATCGTCGTAGTGCGGATCGACCTGCATGGTCTGAGGCTGGCCCTGCATGTGCATGACGCAGACCATCAGGCGCTGCGAGAGGATCTGCGGCACCAAGGCCTGCATCTCCGCCGAACGAAAGCCATCGACATCGTTGACCAAATCAATCCCCACGGCCATGGCCTGCTGAACCACCACCGCGCGACGGCTATCGAGCGAGAGCGGGACGCCAGAACCCTGCAGGGCCTCGATCACCGGTAGGACTCGATCACATTCCTCTTGAACACTGACCGGTTGTGCACCTGGCCGCGTGCTCTCGCCGCCAATGTCAATCAGGTCGGCACCATCGTCGACCATCTGATGGGCCGCGGCAATCGCCCGGTCTCGGTCAAAGTGCTGCCCGCCATCGGAGAAGGAATCCGGTGTGATGTTCAGAATGCCCATGACCAGACAACGGTCAGCTGGGCACTGGTGTCGGCCGACCTGAAACACAGGAGTGCTATCAGTGGAATTGGATGGAATGGTTGGCATGGCCCTGAAATGCTAGCCTGAAAATGAAAACGGCCCGCTTGGAGGCGAGCCGTTTGGGCTTGGACAGCCTGGTTTAGGCTGGTGCCGCGGCAGGATCAGGCGCTGGACCAGCCGCACCCTTGCCGGCCGATGGCGCACTGCCGCCACCTGAGCCAGTCTGCTTGGGTGGACGGGGATCCCGGCCTTCGATGATGTCATTGATCTGGTCCGCATCGATGGTTTCCCACTCGAGCAGGGCCTTGGCCATGGCGTGCATCTTGTCCTTGTTGTCCTCGATCAGCTTGCGAGCCACCGAATACTGCTTGTCGATGATCTTGCGGATCTCGGCATCGACCTTTTGCATGGTCGCCTCAGACAGATTGGTGGTCTTGGTAATGGAACGACCCAAGAAGACCTCACCCTCGTTCTCGGCATAGACCATGGGCCCCAGGCTGTCGGTCATGCCGTAGCGGGTGACCATGTCACGGGCCAAGGCCGTCGCCCGCTCGAAGTCATTGGAGGCACCGGTGGTCATCTGATCCATGAACACCTCTTCAGCGATACGGCCACCGAAGAGCACCGAGATCATGTTGAGCATGCGGTCTTTGTCCATGCTGTAGCGGTCGCCCTCGGGCAGCTGCATGGTGACCCCCAGCGCACGGCCACGGGGAATGATGGTGACCTTGTGAACGGGATCGGTCTTGGGCAGCAGACGAGCGACCAGGGCATGGCCTGACTCGTGATAGGCGGTGTTGCGACGCTCTTCTTCGGGCATGACCACCGACTTGCGCTCAGCGCCCATCAGGATCTTGTCTTTGGCACGCTCGAAGTCGTCCATCTCGACCAGACGGCCATTGCGACGGGCAGCAAACAAAGCTGCCTCGTTGACCAGGTTGGCCAGATCGGCACCCGACATGCCAGGTGTGCCGCGAGCCAGGATGTCAGCCTTGACGTCCGGACCAATGGGCACCTTGCGCATGTGCACGTTGAGGATCTGCTCACGCCCACGCACGTCCGGCAGGGGAACCACCACCTGGCGGTCAAAACGGCCGGGGCGCAGCAGGGCTGGGTCCAGCACATCGGGACGGTTGGTCGCAGCAATCACGATGATGCCCTGGTTGGTCTCAAAGCCGTCCATCTCGACCAGCATCTGGTTGAGGGTCTGCTCGCGCTCGTCGTTGCCACCACCCAGGCCAGCACCACGCTGGCGGCCGACGGCGTCGATCTCATCGATGAAGATGATGCAAGGCGCCTGCTTCTTGGCGTTTTCGAACATGTCTCGGACACGGGCAGCACCCACGCCGACGAACATCTCGACAAAGTCGGAACCCGAAATGGAGAAGAACGGCACTTTGGCCTCGCCAGCGATGGCCTTGGCGAGCAAGGTCTTACCGGTACCAGGAGAGCCCACCATGAGTACGCCACGGGGAATGCGTCCGCCGAGCTTTTGGAACTTGGAGGGGTCGCGCAGGAATTCAACGAGTTCGGTCACGTCTTCCTTGGCCTCATCGCAACCAGCGACATCGGCAAAGGTGACTTGGTTGGTGTTCTCGTCCAGCATGCGAGCCTTGCTCTTGCCGAACGAGAAGGCGCCGCCACGGCCACCGCCCTGCATCTGGCGCATAAAGAAAATCCAGACGCCGATGAGCAGCAGCATGGGGAACCAGGAGACGAAGATGCTCATGAGCAGCGAGGGCTGCTCTTCGGCCTTGGCCGAGACCGTCACGCCGTACTTCATGAGATCGGAGACCATCCAGAGGTCTTGCGGCGCATTGACGACGATGGGACGCTCGTCACTGGTGACCGCACGAACGGTGCGACCGTCAACGATGGCAGAGCGAATACGGCCCTGCTTGGCTTCTTCCATAAACTGGGTGTAGGAGACCTCTTGGCCGCGGGATGCCCCGCCCTCGAACTGGCGAAACACCGAAAACAGCACCAGGCCGATCACCATCCAGATGGCAACCTTGGAGAACACGTTGTTCAAAGACCCACTCCTTTTAAGAAAAAACCAACCGAATCACTAGGATACCCCCGGATCCCTTTGGTTCCCAGTCATTAATCCCTATTTCGGCGATTGATGTTTTAAATCACGCCCCAACAGGAACAGCTCCGACGATTCGGCCCTGGAGGCCGCTGGTTTGCGGGGAGAGACCGTCTCGAACACCTTTTTAAACGACTCCACGAGCTGGCTGTAGCCGCTGCCCTGGAATGTTTTGACCAACAACGCCCCGTGGGGCTTTAAATGTTGCTGCGCAAAATCTAGGGCCAGCTCACAGACATGCATGACACGGGCGGTATCCGCCGAGGCCACTCCCGACATGTTGGGGGCCATGTCCGACAAAACAAGGTCTAGCTTCTGACCCTCCAGCAAGTCCGAGAGCTGTTTCTCCACCTCGGCCTCCCGAAAGTCGCCCTCGATAAAGCTGACATCCGCAATGGGATCCATGGGCAGCAAATCCAGGGCCACGATCTTGCCGTGTATGCCCTGGGACCCTTTTTTGGCCAGACGCTCGCGAACCACCTGAGACCAGCTGCCGGGCGCTGCCCCCAGGTCGACCACCGTCATACCAGGACGGATGAGGCGGTCCTTTTCGTCGATTTCTAGGAGCTTGAAGGCAGCCCGTGACCGGTAACCCCTCTGCTGAGCCTGCCGGACATAGGGGTCGGTGACATGTCGGTGCACCCAGGCCGCATTGAACTTGTTCTTCGCCATGGGCCTGCCGACAGACGGCTATCGGTACTCCACCTCGAGGATTTCGACCTCGCGCTGACCGCTGGGAGCCGTAACCACCACCACATCCCCGACGGATTTCCCAATCAGAGCGCGGGAGATAGGGCTGGAAATCGAAATCTTTTGGAGTTTCACGTCGGCCTCATCATCGCCAACGATCTTGTAGGTCATCTTCTCGCCAGAGTCCAGGTCTTCCATGGTCACCGTAACGCCGAAGACCACCCGACCATCCTGCTCCAGGGTGGTGGGATCAATGATCTGGGCTGTGGAGAGCTTGGCCTCGAGCTCGGCAATGCGGCCCTCGATAAAGCCCTGACGCTCCTTGGCCGCGTCGTATTCGGCGTTCTCGGACAGATCGCCCTGAGCCCGTGCCTCGGCGATGGCGTTGACCACGTTGGGACGCTCGACGTGCTTGAGGTGGTGCAGTTCATTGCGAAGGGCTTCCGCACCTTCGATGGTCAATGGGGTCGAGCTCATACGGTTCCTTTGAGTTTCTTGTGCAGGCTCTGCAGGTCATACACCTCTAGACGGGACTCTGCCATGCTCTGCATGCCCTGAACAGCGGCCAGGGCACCCGCCACGGTGGTGTAGGTGGTGACACGCTGGGCCAAGGCTGTGGTGCGAATGGAACGTGAATCGGCCATGGCGGTGCGCTTTTCCTCAACCGTGTTGACGATAAAACTGACCTCGCCGTTTTTGATCATGTCGACCACGTGGGGGCGGCCCTCGGTCACCTTGTTCACCACCGTGACCGCAATCCCCTGCGCAGCGATCGCAGCCGCCGTGCCGCGGGTGGCGATGAGCTTGTAACCCATGGCCTGCAAGACACGAGCCACTGCAATGGCTGCGGGCTTGTCGCCATTTTTGACACTGATAAAGGCCAGGCCACCCTTGGCAGGATCGGGCAATGAAGTGCCAGCCGCGATCTGTGACTTCACAAAAGCTTCGACAAAGGTTGGGGCTACACCCATGACCTCACCGGTGGACTTCATCTCGGGGCCCAGCACCGTGTCAACACCAGGGAACTTCACGAAGGGGAAGACGGCCTCTTTCACCGAGTAGTAGGGCGGCACCACCTCGCCGGCCACACCCTGCTCATCAAAGGTCTTGCCCAGCATGGCGCGGGCAGCGATCTTGGCCAGGGGGCGGCCAGTGGCCTTGGAGACAAACGGCACCGTGCGCGAGGCACGTGGGTTGACTTCCAAGACAAAGACGGTTTCGCCCTGAATCGCAAACTGGACGTTCATCAGGCCCACCACGTTCAGGGCGCGGGACATGAGCACGGTCTGACGCTTGAGCTCCTCGATGAGTGCAGGCGACAGCGAGTGCGGCGGCAATGAGCAGGCCGAGTCACCGGAGTGAACACCAGCCTGTTCAATGTGCTCCATGACACCACCGATGATGACCTGCTTGCCGTCAGACAGACTGTCAACGTCGACCTCGATGGCATCGTTCAGGAAGCGATCCAGCAGAACGGGAGAGTCATTGGAGACCTTGACGGCCTCGCGCATGTAGCGCTCCAGGTCCTTCTGCTCATGGACGATCTCCATGGCGCGACCACCCAGCACATAGCTGGGGCGAACCACCAAGGGGTAGCCAATCTCTTGGGCCAGACGAATGGCCTCTTCCTCGGTGCGGGCCGTCCGGTTGGGCGGCTGA
>JBMSJG010000080.1:0-5279 GCA_049418645.1 Burkholderiaceae bacterium
TATCGACCAGCTTGAGCAAAAAATCATGTGCACCCGCCTTTAGGGCAGAAATAGCCTCAGAGACCCGACTTTCGCCGGATAAAAAGATAACGGGCATGTTGCACAGGCGTTTGACGCTTTGAAAAACATCTAAGCCAGTCAAGCTGCCAGATAACCGCATGTCAAACAGCCCCACGTGAATGCGGTGAGAATCAGCGCATAGGGTTGGCAGAGCCGATAGCAAGTCGGCCGCTGAGTCAAAACCATGGACGTCGTATCCCTGGGCCTGAAGCGTCTCGGATATGACCGCTCGGACGCTGGCGTTGTCCTCCAGATAGAGAACTGTCTTTGAGGGGGCCGGAGGGGCATTCATCGTGGAAGTGTCGCACCAAACAGGGGCGAGAGACCTGTCTAAAAGGGCAGATCCAAGGCCGACCCCCCGCTTCTCACCCCAGATATGACCCTTCTGACGTATCCGAAGTGATGGAGATGCCCGAAGATGCATCAATGAACGAATTGTCGAAAAACCTGAACCATCAGTTGTCAGAACTCAGGTACGCACTTCGCAACTATCGGCTCACCAGGCGACAGCCGCTATTTGACGTGGCAGCCGAACTCGACATTCCGGCACCGGTTTTAATCTCAATTGAGAACAACGAGCCTGTTGATGCATCGCTAGAAGAGCTCACTCAATGGCTGACGAGACTGCGGCGGGTTGTTCAAGCTCCGGGGACACCCAGTCTCTTTGTTCCCCCATTTCTAAGAGGCTAATGCACGCCAGAACGGTGACCCCGGGTTACCCTAGGCGTGATGAGCACCGAGTCCACTGGTCACCCGAGCCTTCGCGTCTTCTATGACGGGGCCTGCCCACTCTGCCGAAAAGAAATCTCGGTCTACCAACGGGCTGACCGAGCAAAGGCCCTTGACTGGTGTGACGTGAGTGACCCGCGCAACGCCGAACTTCCTCTTTCCAGGGAGGCCCTGCTCGCCAGATTCCATGTTCAGAGGACTGATGGACAGTTGGTCAGCGGCGCCAGAGGCTTTATCGAAGTCTGGCGTCAGCTACCGGGCTGGCGTTGGCTGGCGTTCGCCGCCGGTATTCCTGGTATGCCCATGGCGATGGAATGGGCCTACCGAGGCTTCCTTCGGCTACGCCCTGCCATGCAGCGGTTGCTTCGCGACTAAATAAAACATGGGCAGCACAAAGGCTGATCCATTCTTAACCCGGCATGGCCCGCTTGATTGGTTAGAGTCCTGTCAGGTCCTCGCCGCCCAAGATAGGGTCATGCGCCGGATCTTAGCGGGTATCGGAGACAGCCGTCTGCGCTCGCGCGGCGAGCCTTTTACCTGTCTGGCTCGCTCAATCGTCGGCCAACAGATCTCGGTCAAGGCGGCAGATGCCGTCTGGTTGCGACTTACCGGTGTGCTGGGTACAAGCCCCGATCAGGCCATCAATCCTGAACAACTCATTGCGGCCGGCCCGCAGATACAGCAGGCCGGACTATCCGCCAAGAAAGTAACGTATCTGCTGGATCTAGCGGCTTGGTTCTTTGAAAACCCCAGCATGCCTGGCCAGTTCAGTGTCATGACAGATCAAGAGATCATCAAGCTGCTGACCGCAAGGCCGGGAATTGGGCCATGGACTGCCCAGATGTTTCTGATCTTTACCCTCATGCGGCCGGATGTCTTCCCGGCCGACGATCTGGGAGTGATCAAGGCCATTGAACTGCTCTACGGCGAGGAACTGGCGGTCGGAGTTGGTGGCCAGACCATCACTGGACGAAAAAAAAGAGCCCTGGCGTTTTCTGAACGTTGGGCTCCTCACCGCACAGTGGCGACCTGGCTCCTTTGGCGAAGCCTAGATCCAGTGCCGGTTTGTTATTAGTGGATTCGGCTGGCTCTAATGCGCCGCCCACATCGCCACTAGGGTTCCGACCAGGGGAATATAGGCCATGGCGATGAGGTCTAAATGACGACGAACTGTGTTGACCTCTAGGCCCTTCACCCGGCGAAGATAGAGCTGGTGAACAATGGGTGCTGCGATCACGACCAGCAAAAACAGAATAAAGGGCAGGCGAACCATTTCCATTAGGAGCGCCCTTTCTTGCCACGATTCAGGGGCCGGTTGAGGTAGTTGGCGACCCAAAATACACAGATCACGACGTACAGAATGATGAGCACATGCTTGAGTTCCATGATGGATGTCTCCGTTGATTTGTCTTAGGCAATCATCGACTTTCGAAATCGTAGCAGAGGGACCGCTACCCCGAGCGCAGCAAACAGCAAAAGAATTTCAAGCCCATAGACGGACGAATAGGCGTATCCGGCGGGCACAAACTGGGTGAGCAAATCCTTTAGAACGCCCCCAACCGCCATTCCGAAGCCCGCCGCGGTCGCCTGTACGGCTCCCCAGGCACCCAGGGCCAGACCAGACTGGCCGGCGACTGCCTCGCCCATCATCGTCGTGAGGGTTCCATGGCTAAACAAGCCAGCACCCAAACCAATCATGAAGACCCCCGTGGAGAACCAGACGCCAGAGGCAAAAGGGGCAGCCAGAATGACCAGGAAAAACGCTGGGATACCCAGCACCAGCCCAATCGCAGCCAAACGGCCGGCATGACCTCCCCTCGACAGGAGTTGTGCGGCCAGCCCAAAACCAATCAGGCTGCCCAGGGCGAGTGTCGCGGTGAGCAGCGTTGTAGCGGACACCGACAGGCCCAGCATCTCGCCCCCATAGGGCTCTAGCAGGACATCTTCCATCGTGAAGGCCATGGTTCCCAATCCAATAATGACCAGCCAGCGACGCGCGCCGGGCTGACGAGAAAAGACCTGCCAGGCCTCCGAGAAACTGGGCTCATCGGCTGGCGGGACAGTACTCCGCTTCGATTGGCGTGGCTCTTGTTTCCAAATGGCGAGAACATTGAGCAGCAGGGTTAGAACGGCAGCTCCCTGGATCACCTGGATTAGGCGGCCGTGGCTATATTGCTCAAGCAAGTGACCAAAAGCCAGGGCACTGACCAGCATCCCCAGCAGCAGTGTGACGTACATGAGGCCGACGACCCGCGGTCGCGAGGCCTCCGAGGTCAGGTCAGTTGCCAGGGCCAGGCCCACGGTCTGCACCATATGAAGACCGGCACCCACCAACAAAAAGGCCAGGGCTGCGGCGACCAGGCCAATCCAGATCGGCGCAGAGGCAGCCTGGCCCTGCCCCGCCAGAACTAGGAGCGCGAAAGGCATGACGGCAAAGCCCCCGAACTGATACAGGCTGCCCTTCCAGATAAACGGTACGCGGCGCCAGCCCAGCTCAGAGCGAAAGTGGTCTGACTGAAAACCAATCAGCGCCCGCATTGGGGCAAACACAATCGGCAGAGCCACCATCAGGGCGACCAGAGAGGTGGGCACTCCTAGCTCCACAATCATCACGCGATTGAGGGTGCCCACCAGGAGAACCAGGGCCATGCCAACCGAGACCTGAAACAATGAGAGCCGAAGCAATCGGCTCAATGGCAAGTCTGGCGTGGCGACGTCGGCAAACGGTAGAAACCGGGGGCCCAATCGTCCCCAGGCTCTTGCCAGTTCACGTCCCCAGGAGGCCATGGGAGAAAGTGTAGATCCCAGCCAGCTAACGGCCCCGATTAAGGAGCTGTTAGAAGGCCGGGAAGGTCCTACTTAACGCTTCACAGGCGCAGCTGCGGGAGCCGCTGCCGGTGCTGCTGCCGCGGCTGCCTTGGCTGCGGGTGGGCCACCGTTCAGAAAACGGGGAACCCAGTCCGTATGCGTCATCAGGGACAGGTGCACAGCAAACGATCCAACGGCTACGGCGCCGATGATGACGGGAATGCCCACCGAGGGCTTCACGACGCACCAGAGTTTTCCATAGATCATGATGCCTCTCCTTAACCGAGCCAGGGTGAGTAGATATAGGCCAGCAGATGCGCAAAGGCAGCCACCAGACCAAAGAACTGCGTACCCTGAATGAGGTTTCGATGAATCTCCTCAGACTCGGCCTCAGTGAGGCCCGTCGGCCATACTTTTTCACTATCAGCCATTTCAGACTCCTTTTTTAGTTTCCAACGACCTGCAGGTTGAAAAAACCGTCCAGACCCACCAGAACCCTCCCTGGGGACTGCTCAGATCGGCCTGTCCGTGGAAGTAAAATAAATATGACACTTGTAAATGTCAAGTTAGATTGACTATTGCGGCGCGCAAATGTCTAGGACATCGGCTGAAAGAAGAGACCCAGGGCTGCTGGCGAGACTGCAGCAGGGCGGTAACCCAGCGGACCAGGTGAATAAAGCCATGGAAGTGAATGGCGTAGATTAGCGACCTATGGAAAACCTAGACCTAATCGTGCTCAAAACCATCTGCGACTGGCGTCAGAGAGGTCACCGAGCCCTTCTCGCTACTGTCGCCAGAACTTGGGGTTCCTCTCCACGCCCGGTCGGTTCAATCATGGCCTTAAGAGAAACCGGAGAGGTCGTCGGCAGTGTCTCTGGCGGTTGTATCGAGGATGACCTCATAAAAAAGTTCAGTCGAGCACGCCTTTCCGAACACCTGTCAGACAAGGCTGTGGTCATTCCGGACGGTCCGCCTCGGAAGGTTGTTTACGGGATATCAGCCGATGAGGCCCATCGGTTTGGACTGCCCTGTGGGGGAACACTGGAGTTGGTTCTGGAGTTCAATCCTGATGCAGAGGGCCTTGCGCAACTCATCCAGCGGCTAGAGTCCGGAGAACTGGTGCGAAGGAGCCTCTGTCTCAATACCGGCGAAGCAAGGCTGGAGCATGCCGACATCCCAAGCGAGTTGAGGATCGATGGCCATGAGATGCTCAACAGCTTCGGTCCAGCCTATCGCATGCTGCTGATCGGCGCCGGCCAATTGACGGAATACCTCGCCACCATGGCCATATTCTCAGGATTCCAAGTAACCGTCTGTGATCCACGATCCGAGTATCGATTCGGATGGAAGCTGGCTGATGTTCCGCTGCTCACCGAGTGGCCAGATGACGTCGTCAAATCGTTCAAACCTGACTCTCGTAGCTGCGTCATTGCGCTCACCCATGACCCCAAACTAGACGACCTTGCCTTGCTTGAAGCTCTGGGCTCGCAGGCCTTTTATGTCGGTGCGATTGGGTCGCGTCTGAACAACCAACGCAGACGTGAACGGCTCATCGAGCACTTCGGCCATACCACCGAAAGCCTTAAACACCTCCGCGGCCCAATTGGCCTGTATATCGGCAGCAAGACACCGGCCGAAATCGCAGTGAGTGTCATGGCCGAGGTCTTGGCAGTCAAAAACAA
>JBMSJG010000081.1:0-5244 GCA_049418645.1 Burkholderiaceae bacterium
GAGGGCGTGGCCTTTGCGCGGTTTCGTCAGGACATCCGCGAAGAGATCATGCTCACCCGACTGCGAGAGCGGGAGGTGGACAACCGACTGCGCATCTCCGATGCCGAGGTCGATGCCTTTCTAGCGGCCCAGGGGCAGAGCCTGGCCCGTGTTGACGAGATCAAACTGGCACAAGTCCTGATCCCCTTGCCTGAGAAGGCCGATGCCAAGGCGGTCGAAAAGGCCCAGCAACTGGCCTCCCAGGTCTACGAAAAGGCCAAGTCAGGAGAAGATTTTGCAGCGCTGGTCACGGCGCATTCGGCAGCCAATACCACCAATGCCGGTAGCCTGGGCTGGCGCAGCCCGGATCGGTTGCCCAGCTTGTTTGTCAATGCGGTCGCCCGACTGGCGCCCGGTCAGGTGGCCGAACCTGTCCGCAGTGCCAATGGCTTTCATGTTCTGAAGCTAGAAGACCGACGCAGTGCTCTGCAGAGTCAACTCGTCGATGTTTTTAAGGCCCGTCACATCCTGATACGAGTCGATGCCCAGACCTCTGAACAAGTGGCTCTGCGGCGGCTGGATGAGGTCAAGCGTCGCATGTCCTTGGGCGAGCGATTCGAGACCCTGGCCAAAGAGATCTCACAAGATCCTGGCTCCGCCTCTCGCGGTGGTGAGCTGGATTGGGCCTACCCCGGCGACCTGGTGCCCGAATTTGAGCGGGCGGCCCTGCGGCTGAGCCCCGGACAGGTCAGCGATCCAGTGCGCTCGGTCTTTGGCTTTCACTTGATTCAGATGATCGATCGCAAGCGCGAGCCGCTCACCGAAGACCGGTTGAAGCTGGTGGCTCGTTTGGCCTTGCGAGATCGCAAGCTGGCCGAAGCCGTGGATGAGTGGACCCGCGAGGTTCGGGCCAACAGCTACGTCGAGATCAAGCGCGACGCGGACTAAAGCCTCGGTGATGGCGGACCAGGCCAAGAAGCGGTTCGGCCAAAACTTTCTTCACGACAAGAACATGGTGGCCAAGATTGTGGCCATTGTGGACCCACGGCCAACGGATGCCATGGTGGAAATCGGTCCAGGACGCGGTGCCATGACGGCTGGCTTGATACAAGGCGCTGGTCGGCTGACGGCCATCGAGATCGACCGAGACCTGCACCAACCCCTGTTAGATGCCTTTGGTGATCGTCTCCACCTCATCGCTCAAGACGTTCTCACGGTGGATTTTGCCGCTCTGGCCGATCAGGCGGGTCAGCCCCTTCGGATTGTGGGCAACCTGCCGTACAACATCTCCAGTCCCATTTTGTTTCATCTATTGCCAGTGGCCGATCGGGTCGTGGACCAGACCTTCATGCTGCAAAAGGAAGTGGTCGATCGAATGGTGGCGCCGGAGGGCAGCAAGACCTATGGACGCCTGTCGGTCATGCTGCAGGCTCGTTACGACATGGAGCGGCGTTTGATCGTGCCGCCCGGTGCCTTTACCCCGGCCCCCAAGGTCGACTCGGCCATTGTCAGCATGTGGCCCAAGTCGGCCGAGAGACTGCAGGTGCGCAACTGGCGCGCCCTGTCTGAATTGGTCACGGCCGCCTTTGCCACTCGGCGCAAGATGATTCGAAACAACCTGGCGGCCTATCTGGACCGACTGGACCTGGCTGCTGTGGGTTTGAAGGAGACGGCTCGGGCTGAGGAGATTGCAGTGGAGCAGTACGTCGCCCTGGCCAACCAGCTCGGCTAATCCTCTAGCCGAACGCCTTTTAGGACGGATCGCCCCTGCTCGAAGTTGGGCAGAATCTTGGCGACTTCGGACCAGAACCCGGGGCTGTGGTCCATGGCCCGCAGATGGGCCAACTCGTGGGCCACCACATAGTCGATGACGGGCAGGCTGAACTGAACCAGTCGCCAGTTCAGACGAATGCGGCCGTCCTGGGTGCAACTGCCCCAACGGCCTTTGGCATGGCTGATCTGGAAGTGGCTGTATTGAAGCCCAGCCTGCTGCGCGAGCAGGTCCAGACGCTCCACCAGAATCTCTTTGGCCTGTTGCTGCATCCAGCCATGCACCCGATCTCTCACCTGCTCATGGTCGGCCGCTGGCGGCAGTGGCAGCTTGAGCAGCTGTGCGCTGGCATCCCAGACGATCTCACCCGCCAGGGGATCGAGCTCGATGCGGGTGGTCTGCCCCAAAAACTGCAGACTGGCCCCATGGGCCCACTGTTGGGCCGGCTCTAGACGGTTGCGCTGGGCAGTCAGCCACTCCTGGTGACGATTCATCAGCCAACGGGACTTGCCCGCCAGAATGGTCTCGATTTCCTCGATGGAGACCCACTTGGGCGCGGTGACCTTGATCAGGCCATTGAGAATGGTCATGCCAACTGTTTTGCGTGAGGAACGTGTCAGCACCCAGTCATAGGGCTGGCCAGCGAGCAGGATCTTGCGAAGCTTGGGCTGGGCAGCAGACCCGTTGTCATGAACAGAGGACGAACTGGCGGTGGGCGATTCAAAGCCCGGGAGCAGGAAGGACAGCTGGTCAAGAAATCCCACGCACAGTCTCCTCGATGAAGTCTTCGACGCGTCGCATGAGCTGATCGGGAGTCTCGTCTGGCTTGGGCCAGATGAGATCGCCAATCACCAGGTCTATGGTGCCTGATTTTTTGATCCAGGCCTTGCGGGGCCAGAGCAGGCCGGCGTTGTGGGCCAGGGGAAGGATGGGGCTGCCCAACTCAATGGCCAGTCGCGCGGCGCCGGATTTGTACTTCACCCGTTGACCGGGTCTGGTGCGGGTGCCCTCTGGAAAGAAGGTGATCCAGCGGTCTTCCAGCTGTCGCTGCCGGGCCTGCCGGGCAATCTGGGCATAGGCCCTGCGACCATCGCTGCGATCGACGTGGATCATGGGCAGCAGGCCAATGCCCCAGCCAAAAAAAGGAATGCGCAGCAACTCTCGTTTGAAGACAAAACAGAGCTGACGAGGCAGATAACTGGGCAGAAAGAGTGTTTCCCAGGCGGACTGGTGTTTGGCGCAGACGATGACCGGCTGGGCACAGGCCTTGGTCAGGTTGTCCTCTCCCCGAATGCGCACCCGAATGCCCAGAATGGCCCTGGCCGCCCAGCTGCTCATCGCTGGCCAACGCATGGCAAAGCGATACCGATTGCTGGGCGAGAGAAACGGTGCGACGAGGATAAACAGCGTGCCCCAGATGCTGACACTGACCGCCTGAAACGCCACAAAGACCAGCGAGCGAATCAGGGGCAGCATGGTCTGCGAAGGTTCCCGTTAGACCGTGAGCAGGGGCGGGGCATTGTCCAACAGTCCCATGGCCGCGTGCGACAGGTCTGCAAAGACTTGGATCCCAGCAGGATGAGAGGGCAGCAGCTTTTCACCGGACTGATGGGCCCGCAGGGTCTTCTCCCCCTTGCCGGTCTTCACCAGAATGGGCCGGGCCCCGACACTGATGGCCGCGGCCAGATCACGGTGTGAATCTCCGATGACCGGGACGTTGGTAAGTTGCCCACCAACCCGATGGGCGATGTCGTGCAGCAGGCCTGGTGCAGGCTTGCGACACAGGCAGCCGTTTTCGGGACCATGTGGGCAGAAAAAGACCGCCTCGATGGTGCCGCCCATTTCTTCGAGCAGGTCTTGGAGTTTGTTGTGCATGGCATGCAGGGTCTGCAGATCAAACAGACCTCGAGCGAGACCCGATTGGTTGGTCGCCACAAAGATGCGCCAGCCCTCGTGGCTGAGTCGACCCATGGCCTCCAGGCTGCCTGCAATCGGAACAAATTCATCGAGTGACTTGATGTAGTGATCGGAGTCGTGATTGATCACGCCATCGCGATCGAGCACCACAATGGGTCGCTCAGACAGGGTCATGCTGCCAGCCGAGAGAGATCGGCCACCTGATTCATGGCCTGGTGCAGGCTCTTGAGCAGCGCCAGACGATTGGTTCGAACAGCGGGATCGTCGGCATTGACCATGACCTGATCGAAGAACTGATCGACTGGTTCTTTGAGCACAGAGAGTCCTGACATGGCATTGGCATAGTCACCCTTGGCACTGAGCGTCTGCGCCTGGGGACCCACCTGCAAGAGCGCCTGGGCCAGGGCTTTCTCAGCGGGTTCCGAGAGCAGGGCCTGATCGAAGCCTTGGGTCGATGCGCTCTCGGTCGACTTTTTCAGAATATTGCCAATGCGTTTGTTGGCCGCACACAGGGCCTGGGCCTCTGCCGTGGCCATGAACTGTGTCAGGGCCTTGAGGCGAGCGGGCACCTGGTTGAGGCGGCTGGGACATTCGGCCAAGACGGCCTCGATGGCGGCCGTCTCAAAACCCTGGTCGCGCAGATAGGCCCGTGCACGATCTTGGATAAAGGCCAGGATGTCGGCCCGGTGGTCTTCGACCGCGGCCACCTGGGCAAATTGGGTCTGGGTGTCGGCCAGCAGCTGGTCCATTGGCAGGTCTAGGTTCTTCTCGATCAGAATGCGCACAACTCCCAGGGCTGCACGGCGCAGGGCAAAGGGGTCCTTGTCGCCAGTGGGTACCAGGCCAATCCCCCAGATGCCCACAATGGTCTCAAGCTTGTCGGCCAGGGCGACCGCCACACCAACCGAGTGGGCCGGCAGGTCATCACCCGCAAAACGAGGCCGGTAGTGGTCGGCAACGGCCTGCGCCACCTCAGCTGGCTCACGATCATGCTGAGCGTAGTACTGACCAATGACACCTTGTAGCTCGGGGAACTCACCGACCATGTCGGTCACCAGATCTGCCTTGGCCAGCAGGGCTGCACGAGCAGCCAGGCCGGGCTCACAGCCCACTGCAGGGGCCCAGGTCCTGGCCAACTGCTCCAGTCGAGCGATGCGTTGCCGCTGAGAGCCGATCTTGTTGTGATAAATCACTGGTTCAAGGGCCGAGAGCCGATCGATGAGCGGCTTCTTGCGGTCTTGGTCGAAGAAGAACTTGGCGTCTGATAGGCGAGCCCGCAGCACCCGCTCGTTGCCAGAGACCACCATGCTGGGGTCTTTGGAGGCCAGGTTGGCCACCACCAGAAAACGATTGCGCAGTCGGCCCTGGGCATCGGTGAGGGCAAAGTATTTCTGGTTTTGTTGCATGGTCAGAATCAGGCACTCCTGGGGCACGGCCAGAAAGGCCTCGTCAAAGCTGCCCTGCAAGACCACGGGCCACTCGACCAGGCTGGTGACCTCGTCCAACAAGGCCTGCGGCATGACGACCTGGTCTGCACCAGCAGCCTGTTCTAGGCCTCGGCGAATGCTGGCCTGGCG
>JBMSJG010000082.1:0-5151 GCA_049418645.1 Burkholderiaceae bacterium
AGCCTTGTCCTTGGCCATTTTTTCTTTGGCGGCCTTTTCTCGGGCTGCCTTCTCCTTGGCCGCCAACTCTTTTTCCTGTTTTAGTTTGGCCTGCCGCTCGGCCTCAGCCTTTTGCTGGGCCTCTTGTTCGGCTTTTTTCTTCTTGGCCAGTGCGATCTCTGCGTCCCGAATGGCTGGGTCTGGCTTGGGCTCTGGGGCGGGCTCCGGTCTGGACTTGGGGGTCACCTGCGGCGCGGGCTTTTCTGGGGGCAGGCTGGACCAGAGCTCAGCCTGGACTGGCTCACGGGGCTCTGTGCTCCAGTTGAGGGAGACCACCAGGGCCAACACCAGAATCAGGTGAACGCCGATGGAGGCCGCAAGGGCGCGCAGGCTGTCATGTCGGGCATCGCGACTGCCCAGCCAGGCCTGAGGCTGCACACCCATGGTGGTCATTCGGCCATCTCGCTCATGCGTCTTTATTGCTGACGAACTGCGAGACCCACTCGACCGAGTCCCGCTGCCTGTAACTGACTGAGCACCTGGGCCACCCTCTCATAAATGACCTCACGCTCGGCCAGGATGATGATGGGCGTGTTGGGCTCGGTGGCCAGCGACCGCACCTTCTCATCAATCTGCGAGCGGGCCACGACCTGCTCGGCTGCACCCTGCTCGCGCTTGCGAACGGCGTGGCTGCCATCTTTTTTGATGATGACCTCGATGGCGGTGGGTGGGTCTGCAGAGGAGGCGCCGACGCGAGGCAGGTCAATGTTGCCCGTGACGATCATGGGGGCTGTCACCATGAAGATGATCAGCAAGACCAGGGTCACGTCGATGTAGGGCACGACGTTGATCTCGCTCATCATGCGACGGCGTTTGCCGCGGAACTGGACCGAGGAGCCACCGGCCATGATCAGGCCTGCCGATGCAAGATGTTGGAGAACTCTTCCATGAACGTCTCGAACCGAATGGAGAGGCGATCGACTTCGGTGGCGAATCGGTTATAGGCCACCACGGCCGGGATGGCTGCGAAGAGGCCGATGGCTGTGGCGACCAGCGCCTCTGCGATGCCCGGTGCCACGCTGGCCAGAGTCGCCTGCTGAATGTTGGCCAGGCCGGTGAAGGCGTGCATGATTCCCCAGACCGTTCCGAACAGGCCGATGTAGGGTGAGACCGAACCCGCTGTGGCGAGAAATGGCAGGCCATGCTCCAAGGTGTCGAACTCACGCTGACTAGAGGCCCGCATGGCCCGACGGGCGCCATCGAGCAGGCCATTGGCCTCGTTACGGCCCTGCTGTCGCAATTTGAGGAACTCTCGCATGCCGGATTCGAAGACCCGGGAGAGTCCGTCACCGTGATCACCCTTTTGGGCCTGGTCATAGAGTTGCATCAGGTCACCACCCGACCAGAAGGCCTTCTCGAAGTCTTCCGTGTCCTGGCCGGCTCGGCGCAGGGCCTGGAATTTTTTAAAGATGGTGGCCCAGGAGGCAATCGAGATCACCACCAGCAGCAGCATGACGAGCTGCACGGGCAGGCTGGCCTGCAGGACAAGACTAAAGACAGAGAGGTCGGCGTTGGCTGGGGTCATGAGGGGTCTTGGTCACGTGGGGGTTGGTCAACTTAAAACAGTGGATCGGTGGTCGGTGGCGTGAGCCCACTGGGCACTGGTCGTCCCAGGTGTTGCCAGGCCGCGGCTGTGGCCATTCGGCCACGTGGGGTGCGCTGCAGATAGCCTTGTTGAATGAGGTAGGGCTCGAGTACATCCTCGATGGTTTCCTTGGCCTCACCAATGGCCGCGGCCAGATTGTCCAGTCCCACCGGGCCGCCCGAAAATTTCTCGATAACGGCCGACAGCAGTTTCTGGTCCATCAGGTCAAATCCAAGGCTGTCGACCTCGAGCATGGCCAGTGCTGTGTCAGCCACCTGGGCGTTGATGACGGGCGCCTGTTTGACCTGGGCATAGTCGCGCACGCGACGCAGCAGGCGGTTGGCGATTCGTGGGGTGCCCCGGGAGCGCTTGGCGATCTCGGCAGCGCCATCCTCACTGAGGTCCACCTTGAGAAGGCCAGCCGAGCGCTGAAGAATCACCTTCAGGTCATCTGCGGCATAGAACTCCAGGCGAGACACAATGCCGAACCGATCACGCAGCGGGTTGGTCAGCATGCCAGCCCGGGTGGTGGCACCGACCAGTGTGAAGGGCTGCAGGTCTAGTTTGATGCTGCGGGCCGCTGGCCCCTCACCAATCATGATGTCGATCTGATAGTCCTCGAGAGCCGGATAGAGAATTTCCTCCACGACTGGGCTCAGTCGGTGAATCTCATCGATGAACAGCACATCGTTGCGTTCCAAGTTGGTCAGCAGCGCAGCAAGGTCCCCAGCTCGCTCCAGAACGGGCCCAGAGGTCTGGCGCAGGTTCACCCCCAGCTCTTTGGCCAGGATGTGGGCCAAGGTGGTCTTGCCCAGCCCCGGTGGACCAAAGAGCAGGACATGGTCCAGTGCCTCTGAGCGCTCGCGGGCGGCCTGAATAAAGATCTGCAACTGGTCTTTGACCTTGGGCTGGCCGATGTAGTCATCCAGTCGCTGGGGTCGCAGGGCTTTTTCGAAGTTTTCTTCGTTGGGGCTGCTGGGTCGGCCACTGACCATGCGGTCGTCACCCTGGGAGCTGGCGGTGGGGCTGGCAGGAAGGCTGGGGACGAGATCGTCGTGTTCGATCATGCCCGACAGTTTACCGGGCCAGGGATTTCAGCGCGCTTCGGATGGCCTCTGAGACGCTGGTGGCCTGGCCATTCGCCTTGGCCGCGGCCAGGGCCTCTTTCTCGGAGTAGCCCAGCGCTATGAGCGCATGCAAGACCTCGGACTGCTGATCGGTCTGGCTGGCACCACCACCAGCGGTGTTGGGCAGGGCCTCGGCCAGTCGGCCCTTGAGTTCGAGCACGAGTCTCTCGGCGGTTTTTTTACCAATGCCCGGCACGCGCGTAAGGGGAGCAGGATCCTGAAGGGTAATGGCCTGCACCAGCTGATCCACACTCAGGCCAGACAAAACGGCCAGCCCAATGCGTGGGCCCACCCCAGAGATGCGGATCAATTCTTTGAAGGCTTGGCGCTCGGTCTGGGTGGCAAACCCATAGAGCAGATGGGCATCCTCGCGAACAATCAGTTGGGTCAGCAGCACCACGGGCTGACCGATGTCGGGCAGGCCATAGAAGGTGGACATCGGGACTTCGATGTCATAGCCCACCCCGTGGACATCGACCAGAATGCTGGGAGGCGTCTTGGCCAACAACTGGCCTGCTATTCGACTGATCATGGAGAGCCAGCATGCCAGAAGGCCAGGGCGCATGCCAGCGCATCGGCCGCGTCACTGCTGGGTGGTTTGGGCAGAGCCAGCAGTCGGCAGACCATGTGAGCCACCTGGGCTTTGTCTGCTCGACCGGTCCCCACGATGGATTGCTTGATTTTGAGAGGGGTGAGTTCCTTGACCTCAATGTTGGTCGCAGCCAGCGCCGCGATGGCCACCCCGCGGGCCTGACCCAGGGAGAGGGTGGACTTGGGGTTCACATTCACAAAGACCCGCTCCACCACCGCGAGCTGAGGCTGGAAGTGGGTCAGCAATTCGGTCAGGCTGGCATAGAGGGATTTGAGACGATCGGCCTCTGACAGAGTGGTTGGTGGCTTGATCACACCACTGCCCACGTAGCTCACTTGATGCCGGCCTTGGACATCGATGCAGCCAAAGCCTGTGCAGCGCAGACCGGGGTCTATCCCCAGAATTCGCAGCGATGTGGCCAAGACGGACTCTCGCCTCGACTTAGTGTCGGAAGTGACGCATGCCAGAGAAGACCATGGCAATGCCGCGCTCGTTGGCCGCGGCAATGACCTCGTCATCTCTCATCGAGCCACCAGGCTGAACCACCGCCACCGCACCCGCATCGGCCACCACATCCAGGCCATCGCGGAAGGGGAAGAAGGCGTCACTGGCCACCACCGTACCCGCCAAGGACAGCCCCGCATGCTGGGCCTTGATTGCGGCGATTCGGGCGGAGTCCAGCCGGCTCATCTGGCCTGCACCAACCCCCATCGTCATGTTGTTGGCGCAGAAGACAATGGCGTTGCTCTTGACCCAGGTGGCCACTTTCCAGGCAAAGAGCAGGTCCTGCAATTGCGCGGGGGTGGGCTTTTTCTGGGTCACGCACTGCAGGGCATCGGCTGTGAGGGTGTTGCGGTCGGGGGTCTGCAGCAACAGCCCACCACTGACGCGCTTGATGTCCAGGCCACTGCTGATCGCGGTGGGTTCACCCAGGGGCAATTGCAAGAGCCGCAGGTTTTGTTTGGCTGCAAAGACCGCCAGGGCTGAGGCCGTGTAACTGGGCGCGATGATGACCTCTGCAAACTGTTTGCCGATCGCCTGGGCACAGGCCTCGTCGATCTCGGTGTTGAAGGCCAGGATGCCGCCAAAGGCCGAGGTTGGGTCCGTCTGAAAGGCGCGTTGATAGGCTGCCAGTGCATGCTCGCCGAGTGCCACACCACATGGGTTGGCATGTTTGACAATCACGCAGGCGGGGCCCTCAAAGCTGCGGACACAGGACCAGGCGGCATCGGCATCGGCGATGTTGTTAAAGGAGAGTTCCTTGCCCTGCAGTTGGGTGTAGCCGGCCAGGCAGCCCACTGGGGCCATGGGGTCTGCATAAAACGCAGCCTGCTGGTGAGGGTTCTCGCCGTAGCGCATACCTTGCCGCTGAACCACCTGAAGGCTGTAGACCTGCGGCAGGAGCGAGGCCGTCGCCGGGTTCTGGCCTGCGATGGTGTTGGCCTGCTGGTCTGCCGTACTGGTGTCCGGCTCGGGCAGTCCGGTCAGGAAGTTCGCAATCGCGCCGTCGTAGGCCGCCGTGTGGGCAAACGTCTTGGCAGCCATGCGTTGACGTGTGGCAAAGGAGAGTTGTTTGCCGTGAGCTTTTAATTCCTCGATCAGGGCGGTGTAGTCGCTGGGATCCACCACCACCGTCACGGCGTCGTGGTTCTTCGCAGCAGCGCGCAGCATGGCCGGCCCGCCGATGTCGATGTTCTCGATGACTTCTTGGTAGCCCACACCTGGCTTTTGCAGGGTCTGGCGAAAGGGGTAGAGGTTGACCACCAACAGGTCGATGGTCTGGATGCCAGCGTCTTTGAGCTGCTGCA
>JBMSJG010000083.1:0-5048 GCA_049418645.1 Burkholderiaceae bacterium
GGCATAACGTTTGCCCTCTTCTAAATAAATGAGACAACTCGGTTGGGATGGTGCCAATGCAGGCCGACTGTCATCGTCTGCAGGCCGTTGAAGGGGGGAAAAGGCATAGCCATTCGCATACCGCAGGTCAAACGACAGGGCTGCCATCGGCTGGTCCTTCAGGACGCGGGTGTTTAGCCAAGTCATGCTGTCGAACATCGCGATCAGGCGAGACTGCCAGTCGGTCGGCAGGCCCTCACGCCCCAGAAAAATCCGATGGCCTTGAGACAGCTCAAGCTGCCAGGCGAATTGCTCGGTTAGGGTCACGCCGCGGATCTGCTGACCCCTCGCAGAGGCGATTTGGTGTGCTGCCTGGGCACGGGCCATCACCCTGGCCACCGTGCCAACAGGGCCTTGCAGGCGGGGCATCTGACAGCCCAGTTTGGTTTTGGCATGCTCCAGAGCGGCCTGAGTCTCGCCCACAAACAGTTCACCATATCGATTGACCAGGCGGCCATCCCCCCAGACACCAATGGCCTCATGCTCCTCGAGTCGAATCAGCAGGCGATTGGGCCAGACCCGACGAATGCTGACCTGACGAACCCAGGGGTGCTGGGCCAATCCCGTCTGAATGGGCTGGAGATCAAGGGTCAAGGCTGTACCGCTGATCTGCTGACCGAGTACATCGCGGATATCAGCCTCTTGAATCTGCGTCAGGCCCGTGCTCGAGGCATCAACCTGGACCGTTCGAAGTCCGAAGGAGGGCTGGTTGGCCAGCCAGAATCCCAGGCTGACCAAGACACCGCTCACGCCCATAGCCAGGAGCGTCCACGAGACCAGATTCATGGTCCGCGGTGCATGCCAGAACTCACGCAGCGGGTTCACGCCGATCATCGATCGAATCCTCCGCCGGACTTCAATCTGGCCCCCTGCAGAATCCGCAAGACCAGATCATCGTAGGGCAGGCCGACCGCCGCTGCTGCCATGGGAACCAGTGAATGATCGGTCATCCCCGGAGAGGTGTTGATCTCAAGAAGGGTCGGCGTCTCACCCTCCACCCAGAGCAAATCCACCCGGGCCCAGCCCTCGCAGCCCAGCGCCATGAAGGCCTGCTCGGAGAGCCGCTGCATGAGCTGCGAGATCTCCGCTGGGCAATTGGCTGGACAGTCGTACTGGGTCTCCTGGCCGAAGTACTTGTTCTGAAAGTCGTAGTTGCCGGCTGGTGCACGAATCTCGATGACCGGCAGCGCATCGACCGGCCCCAAGGCGCCGCCCCCTAGCAGGGCCACGGTGAACTCACGGCCAGAGACAAAAGCCTCCGCCAGAATTCGATCATCGTATTGACCAGCCTTGGCAACAGCCGTATCAAACAGATCTCTGCTCTCCACCTTGGTGAAGCCCAGAGAGGACCCTTCGGTGCCAGGCTTCACGGCCATGGGCAGGCCCACAGCGTCTATGGCCTGCTCTGCCGTGGTCTGTGAGGTGACCGATAGAAAGGCTGGCGTTGGGATGCCCTGATGAGACCAGACCTGTTTGGTCACGATCTTGTCCATGGCCAGAGCCGAGGCCAAAACGCCAGATCCAGTGTAAGGAATGTCCAGTAGCTCCAATGCCCCCTGAACCGTGCCATCCTCACCATAGCGACCATGCAGAGCAATGAACGCGGCCTGAATTTTTTCGTCAGCCAGCTCTGCAAGCGGACGATGCGCCGGATCAAAGGCAAAGGCATCGATTCCCTTACGACGCAAGGCGGCAAGGACGCCTTGGCCCGAGCGCAATGAAATCTCTCGTTCTGCTGATCGGCCTCCCATCAGAACGGCTACGCGTTGACCGGTCATGACTGAACCTCCATCAACCGGGCGGGCATGCTGCCAATAGATCCGGCACCCATGACCAGAACCACATCTCCTGGCCGAGCCAGCGCTGTGAGCGTATCCGGTAGCTCAGCCAGATCTTGCACGAAGACTGGATCCAGGCGACCCAACTGACGCACGGCCCTGGTCAACGTTCTACCATCGGCCGCAGCCAATGGCTGCTCACCTGCTGCATAGACCTCGGTCAGCACCAAGGCATCGGCTGTGCCCAAGACCCGAACGAAGTCATCAAACAGGTCACGGGTTCTGCTGTAACGATGGGGCTGAAAGACCAGGACCAGGCGTCGGTCGGGATAGGCCCCTCGAACGGCCTCTAGGGTGGCGCGGATCTCGACTGGGTGGTGGCCATAGTCGTCGATCAAGGTCACCTGGGCCCCATGCCAGACGGGCTGCCCCCAGACCTGCAGTCGACGGCCAACCCCTTTGAACTGCGACAGGCCTGCGGCAATCGCCTGATCGGATACGCCCAGTTCTAGTGCTACGCAGATGGCGGCCAAGGCATTGAGCACGTTGTGATGCCCCGGCAGATTCACCTGCAAAGGCAGTGCTGGCTGATGGGGCCGGACCAGATCGAACCGCATGGTCAGTCCATCGGCCCTGATGTTGTCCGCGCGTACGTCTGCCTCTGGGCTGACCCCGTAGCTCAGGACTGGCCGAGAAACAAAAGGCAGGATCTCTCTAACATGGGGGTCGTCCTGACAGACAATCGCCGTGCCATAGAAAGGTAGACGTTGGGTAAAGGCCACAAAGGCCTGCTTGAGCTTGGCCATGTCATGGTCATAGGTGTCCATGTGGTCTGCATCGATGTTGGTAATGACCGCCATCATCGGCATCAGATTCAAGAACGAACCGTCTGATTCATCTGCCTCCGCCACAAAGGCGTCTCCGAGGCCCAATTTGGCGTTGGCGCCCGCACTGTTCAGACGACCACCAATGACAAAGGTGGGATCCAGGCCGGCCTCGGCCAGAAGACTGGCCACCAGGCTCGTGGTGGTCGTCTTGCCATGGGTGCCCGCAATGGCAATCCCCTGCTTCATGCGCATCAACTCACTGAGCATGAGTGCACGGGGCACCACTGGGATTTTTTTGGCCCTTGCGGCCATGAGCTCTGGATTGTCGGCCTTGACGGCCGTAGAGATCACCACCACATCCGCCTGGGCCACCTGCGAGGCCTCGTGCCCCACAAAAATCTTGGCCCCCTGGTCGGCCAGGCGTTGAGTAACCGCCGAGGACTGCAAGTCGGATCCCTGGACCCGATAGCCTTGGTTGAGCATCACCTCGGCGATGCCTGACATGCCTGAGCCCCCGATCCCAATGAAATGCAGTGTGCCAATCTTGTGTTTCATGCGCCTGCTCCGGGACTGGTTGAGGCCATGGGCCTGGAAAGTTTCTGTTGAACCAGGTCGATCACGGCTGAGAGCGCGTGGCGGGCATCAGCGTCCACTAGTTTTCTGGCGCGATCGACCAAGTCTTCGCGACGCAGGCCCATCAGAATCTCTGTCACCCTGACCTGGAAATCTGGTCCTTGGGCTACCAGCCAGGCCGTGCCTTGCTCGGTCATCGCAGCAGCATTTGCGGTCTGATGGTCATCAATCGCATGGGGTAGCGGCACGAAGATGGCGGGGATGGCTAGCGCCATCAGCTCCGCAACCGTCGAGGCGCCAGCTCGACAGATCAATAGATCAGTCCATTCATAGGCGCTGGCCATGTCATCGATAAACGCAACGACCTCCGACTGAACCGCCAGATCCTGATAGAGCCTACGGGTCTGCTCCAGACCCGCAAGACCCGTCTGATGCAGAACCTCAAATCGCACACCCTGGTCTTGGCATTGCGCAAAGATTCTTGGGCAGAACTGATTGAGTGGTGCTGCACCAAGACTCCCGCCCAGCACCAAGATCCTGATTGCTCCCGAACGACTTGCGATCACTCGGTCATGCGGTTCACCCTGAACCAGGGCCTCGCGCACGGGGTTGCCCAGGCACTGGCTAGTCCGGGGGGCATAGCGGGTATTCGGGAAACTGGTCACCACCGCATCGGCAAGCCTAGCCAGCCAGCGATTGGCGCTGCCCATGACTGCGTTCTGCTCCAACACAATCAAGGGGAGGCCCATCAGGCGAGCCACCAGGCCGACTGGAAAACCGACATACCCACCAAAGACCATCACCAGCCGGGGGCGAATGCGGCGCAGAATCTGAAAGACCTCCCAGGCTGCCATCGCCAGACGGGTTGGCAGTCGAAGCCAGCCCACAAGCCCTTTGCCTCGGACGCCCTCAAAGGCCAGTTCGGTCAGCGGCAGATCCGAAGACTCGGCAACCTTGCGCTCCAGGCCCCGGTTCGTGCCAATCCAGTGCACCCCCAGACCCATGGCCTTCAGTCGGCTAGCGACCGCGACAGCCGGGAAGACATGGCCCCCGGTTCCGCCGGCCGCAATCAAAACATCAAAGGTCTGACTGGGATTGGTCATGCCCAGCTCCTCCTGCCCAGGGTTCGGCTTCGCGGAGCCGGCTTCACCGGGGCCTCAGCTCGTCCACGCAGTCCCGCGCGATTCTCGATGTCAATTCGCATGAGCAGCCCCATGGCCATACAGACCACCAACATCGAGGACCCACCGTGGCTGATAAAGGGCAGGGTCAGACCCTTGGTGGGCAGCAAGCCGGTGTTGACGCCTGCATGAATAAATGTCTGAAGACCAATCCACACACCGATGCCCTGGGCCACGAGACCAGCAAAGAGGCGCTCCTGGGACATGGCCAGGCGCCCAATCTCCATTGCACGACGAATCAAATAGGCAAAGGCCAGCAACAGAATGGTCACGCCAAGGAAACCCAACTCCTCGCCGATAACCGCAAAGATGAAGTCTGTGTGGGGCAGGGGCAGATGCCCCATCTTGGCGATCCCAGTGCCAAGCCCGGATCCAAAAAGGCCTCCGTGACCAAAGGCAATCAGCGCACCACACAACTGATAGCCGGTCGTCTGGACATGGCCCGGGTCACACGGAGTGAGGTAAGAGACCAGCCGCATCAGGCGCCATGGTGTGAAATACACCATCAAGAAAAAAAAGCTGAGCATGATGATCACCAGGGGGATCACCACACGCATGCTCATGCCACCCAGAAACAAGACGGTCGCTACTGTGAGGGTGATCACAATCGTAGAGCCCAGATCTGGCTGATAGAGCAAGAGAAAAATCAC
>JBMSJG010000084.1:0-5038 GCA_049418645.1 Burkholderiaceae bacterium
AAAACATGATGACCAGCATGATCCCTGGCACCACCCCCGCCAAGAACAGCCGTCCGATGGATGTCTCGGTGGAGATACCGTACAGAATCATGGTGATCGACGGCGGAATCAGGATGCCAAGCGTTCCGCCTGCACAGACAGAACCGGTCGCGAGTCGAATTGGAATGCCCCGGCGGCGCATCTCGGGCACACCAGCTTTGCCAATCGCAGCCGCAGTGGCCGGGCTTGATCCACTGATGGCGCTGAACAGGCCGCAAGCTAGGATGTTTGCGATGACCAGGCCGCCAGGGACACGGGCCAACCATCGATGCAGCGACTCATAGATATCCCGGCCGGCATTGGTACCGCCAATCGCAGCGCCCAGCAAAATGAACAAGGGAATGGTCAACAGAGCAAACGAGGCCAGTTCATCCATCATGACAATGGGAATGTTGGCCAGCGGGGCTACACCCTCGAAGATCACCAGAAAACCCACTGAAATCAAGGTCAGACCCCAGGCAATCGGAAGCCCCGAGAACAAGATAATGAGCGTGGCCAGCAGAATCAGGCCGCCAATCTGTAGTTCAGTCATGCTCGGGCCTCCGTCTGACCAGAGGTTGCACCCAGCAGCCGGCCAATCTCAGCAATGTACTGAGCAACGGTAATGCCAAGGCCAATGGGCATGGTGGCAAAGAGTGGCCACTTGTAGGGCGCCCAAATACTCTCAGTCCTCTCACCCTTTGCAAACGCATGCGCGGTTAAATCCCAGCCTTTAATCGCCAGAAACAGGACCACCAGTAGCCCGACTGACATGGTGATCAGGCTCAGCCGGCGGGCCCCAGCCGGTGATAGATAGGTCGCCAGAAGATCCACCCCAACGTGCCCATTGGTCTTGAGGGTATAGGGGCAGGCCAGAAAAAGAGAACAGACCATCATGAAGACCCCGAGCTCAAGCTCCCACGATGTGGAGTAGCCCATGGTTCGATAGGCCACCATCCAACAAATCACGACCACTGCGACAAAGAGCATGACGCCCGCCACCACAGCAAGCGCATCACTCAGACGATCCATAAACGCGATAAAGGCACGCATGGCTAATCCCATTAAGTGAAAGGAGGCAACGGGTATCGCCCGAAGCCTCCTCTAGAACCACTGCGAGTTAAAAAAGACGATTGACCCGATTACTTCTTCTTGGGAGCGGCTGACTTCTCCTTGGGCGCGGCGGCGGCTGCCTTGAGCAGCTCATCCATCAGGCCTTTGGCTGTCGGCGAGAGTTTGGAGAACTCTGGGTAGGCCGTCTTCTTGGCCAGTGCGATCCAGGCATCAAACTCAGCCTTGGTCATCTCACGAGACGTCCCGCCAGCTTTCTTGTAGGCCTCGGCCATTTTCTCGGTCGCATCACGCTGCAAGGTCAGGAAAAAAGCGTCCGACTTGTCGGCGGCATCCTCGAAGATCTTTTTCTGCTTGGGTGTCAACTGATCCCAGGCCTTCTTGGACATCACCAAGGGCTGCAGCAGCATCCAGAGTGCACTGTCACCACCGATGGTCGCGTGCTTGGTCTGCTCATACAGGCGCATCGACACGAAGGTCTCCGCAGAGGTCAGGGTGCCGGTCAAGACACCTGACTGCAAGCCAGAGTAAATTTCTGAAGACGCCATGGCGGTGACCGAGGCACCGGCCGACTTCAGCATGGACTCAAACGTCGGGTCAGCAGCGCGAAGCTTTTGACCTGCAACGGTATCGGGGCCGCCAATGGGCTTGTCCTTGGTGGCAAAGCCTCCAGGGGTCCACCACCAGGTCACGATGCGAAAGCCGTTTTTCTCAGCCAAAGCCTGCAGCTTGGTGTAGTAGCCGGTCTTTTTCAGACCCATGGCGAAGTCTAGGTTGGGGATGGTGCCCGGCAGAATCACAGCCGAGAACTCCTGGGCCTTGCCCACGGCATAGGACATGGGGAAGATGGCCATTTCGAGTGTGCCGTTCTGCAGCGCATCCAACTGGGCGACGGGCTTGATACCAAGAGACTGGGCGGGATAAATCCGGAACTTGATACTGGGATCAGCCTTCTCTACCTCTTGGACAAAAATACGGGCTGCACGGTCACGGCCGTCAACGTTGGCCTTCCACTGGTGCGAGATCTTGATCTCCATGGCCTGGGCGATCGATGCCGACAGGCCCATGGCGGCGGCCAGGCCAGCGATGGCCAGCGGCTTGCCAACCGATTTAAACAAACGCTTCATGCGGGTCTCCTTGAGAATGAAAAGACTGAGTCTTTGCTCAGTTGTCATCATGGAGGGCGGGCGACATTGCTGCATCGGGGAAATCCCCCGAATGAGCCGTGAACCCACCGCAGGACTAACCCCTGCCCACGAAGGGCATGTTGGTCGCCATGATGGTCATAAATTGAATGTTGGCGGCCAGAGGCAGCCTGGCCATCTGGACCACGGCATCGGCCACATGCGGCATGGGCATGAGTGGTTCGGCCTTGCGGCTGCCATCGGCCTGCAGAGCACCCGCACCAAAACCGGTCGTCATCTCGGAGGCGGCATTGCCAATGTCGATTTGGCCGCAGGCAATCGAAAAAGGTCTGCCGTCTAAAGACAACTGCTTGGTCAGGCCAGTAATGGCGTGTTTGGTGGTGGTGTAGGCCACCGACAGGGGTCTTGGGGCATGGGCCGAGATCGACCCGTTGTTGATGATGCGGCCACCCTGGGGGTCCTGGCGACGCATGAGCCCGAAGGCGGCCCGAGCACAGAGAAAGGCGCCCGTTAGGTTGATGTCGACGGCCTGACGCCACTGGCCCACCGACATCTCGTCGATCAGGGCACCCGGCGGAAAAATGCCTGCGTTGTTGAACAGCACATCCAGCCGGCCATGGTCCGACTCGATGCGCTGAAAGAGCGCCTCGACCTGTTGTTCATCAGAAATGTCACAGCTCAAGGCCTGGCCCCTAGGCGCCGCGCCCAGGGTCTCCTGTAGGGGTTCCAGTCGCCGACCGACCGCTACCACCGACCATCCATCGGCCAGCAGGGCCCGCGCCGCCGCGCGGCCAATGCCGCTGCCAGCGCCCGTGACCAGCGCAATGCCGCGCTGTTGTGTTTCAGTGTCTTTTGCTACCGATGCGTTTGTCATGCCGATTCCGTTCAAAGAGGCGTTGAGGACATTATTGAGACAATCTCAATTTATAGTTGACCGATCAGAAAAGGATGCTGCCATGGCCGTCGGAAAAGATCTCTGCGTGTTTTACCTGCATGGCTTTAAGAGTTCTCCAGCCTCCAGCAAGGCGGTGATGATCGGTCAATGGCTGGCGGAGCAAGGTGTGCCTTATGAATGTCCAGCCCTGGACATCAGCCCACTCATCGCCCTAGACCAGATCGAGACACTGATAGACGAACGCCTGGCCCAGGGACTGGCCCCTAGGCTCATTGGCAGCTCGCTAGGCGGGTTTTATGCCACTTGGTTCATGGAACAGCACCCCGCCAAAGACCAGATGCGGGCCGCCCTCCTGAATCCCGCCTGCTGGCCCAGCCGTGACCTGGCCGGTCAGGTGGGCACACACAAAGCCTGGCACTCAGATGAGATTCTGGCTTTTCGAGACACCTACCTTCAGGATCTGAAGGCGATGGAGGTCGGTCTGAGTCAGCCAGAGCGTTACCTGGTGGTCGCAGCCCAAGGCGACGAGCTGCTGGACTGGAAGGACATGGTGGCGCGTTACCCAGGGGCACAGCACCTGGTGATCCCGGGCTCCGATCACGGTCTGTCGGACTTTCCGGACCACTGGCCGGCGGTGTCCGACTTTCTCTTGCGCTAGTCGACGGTCCTGGAAGACCCGGCCGAGCCTGGCCACTGGACTCGGCGCAGCAAGACCAGCCCAGCCACAAAAAACAGGCCCGTCAATCCAATGGCCAGTCGATGGTTGTTGTCGGTCAGCCAGGTCACCAGTCCGTAGGCCAACGGGCCCAGGACCGACGCCCCATTGACGGCCACACCCCAGTAGCCAAAGGCCTCGGCCTGCCGGTGGGCAGGCGCCAAATCGGCCACTGCAGCACGGGCCCCGCTCTGTGAAGCCCCCATGGCCAAGCCGGCCAGGTTGGCCGCCAGCCAGAACCAGCCCTCGGTCTGACCCAGGCCCGCGCAGACCACCATGCCAATCCAAAGCCACAAGGCAAGCCCAAGGCTGCGGCCGTGGCCAACACGATCCTGCAGCCAGCCAAACAAGGCTGCCCCAACGCTCGCCGTCAGGTTCACCACCAAGATCAGCAGCACCGTCTTGTCCATGCCAAAGCCCATGACCTGCTGGGCATAGATGGCGGCCAGTGCGATCACCGTGGCCACGCCGGCCTGGTAGGCCAACACGCACCACAAGAAACGTCGCAAAGACTGAGCGCTGCTATCCGCTTGGACGTCTTGCCAGCTGCCCAGCAGGCGATGCCAAGCCAATTGCCAAGCCTCACCCGTTGGTCGGGATCGCTCCTTGAGTAGCACCAAAGCGGTCGTCCCGACACCCGCAAACAGGACAGCAGTGGCCAACAGACTGCCCCACACTTTCTCCTGCTCGGTCAGCGGCAGACCTAGCCACTGGGCCCCCTTTAAAAACCAGGCCAGCGACAAGACCAGGCTCAGCAACCCGCCCAGGTAGCCCCAAGCCCAGCCATAGCCCGATAGCCGTCCAGCCTTCTCACGACTGGCCAACTCTCGTAAGAAGCCGGCCGAGACATCCTGGTGAGTCGCATAGGCCACGTTGGAGATGAGCAAGAGACCAGCGGCCAGCCAGAGGTCACCAGGCCCAACCAGCCCAAGCGCGAGCGTAGAGAGTGAACAACTCATGGTGGCGATGAACAAGATGCTCTTCTTACAAGCCCTGGCATCTGCCAGAGCCCCAATCCAGGGCGCGGTGATCATCACCACGGCATAGCTGACCGCCAGAATGCTGGTCCAGACCAGCGTGGCCTGTGCAGATCCACCCATGACCACCGACACGAAATAGGCATTGAAGACTGCGGTGAGCACCACCGTGGTGTAGCCCGAGTTGGCAAAGTCCAGACTGGCCCAGGCCAGACGC
>JBMSJG010000085.1:0-5023 GCA_049418645.1 Burkholderiaceae bacterium
CCTTGGGCAGCCCAGAGCCAGCAGCCTCGGCCTGATCACTCATCGCCAGGCTCACCACCGACCCCATGGCCAGCACCGATAGAAAACGACTCCAGTTACGCATCACAGATCTCCTATAAAAACCAATACAAGAACGACTACTTGTCCTCTTTTTCCTTGACGTCGACATCGATCACATTGGGGTCGTTGGGACGCTCCCGGTGGGACGGCCCACCCCCATGACCACCGCCGCGACCAGCCCGGACCATTCTCATCTGCAGGCTGTTTTGACCGGTGGCCACATTGATCAGAAAAGTAGTGAAGCTCACCGCCAGTGCAGCCAGTACGCCCATCCAAAATCCAGAGATCTGAAAGCCGGGCACCAGCTCAGCCACCAAAACCAGGATGAAGCCATTGATGACCGGCAGCATAAGCCCCATGGTCATGACCGTAATTGGCAGGGTCACCAACACCAGCAGCGGTTTTAAGAACAGATTGGCCAGGGTGAGCACCAGAGCAGCCAAGGCCAGGGCCTGCAGACTGTCAAAGTGAAGACTGTCAAAGATCGCATCCACAATCCACAGCGCCAGCATGCTCACCAGCCAGATCATGCCAAAGCGCTTGAGCAAGAGACTGTTCATGCGGATGGTGCGAACCAATCGGGCTGCCAGACCCCTGCGCGCCACTGGGACAGCCAGAAGGCCGCTGTCATGGTCTTGGCGTCGGTGACCTGACCCAGGTGAACCGCCTTGAAGAAATCATCCTGACTCAGACGCACAACATCCAGACACTCACCAGCCTCCAATGCAGCAGAGCCCATGGTGAGCCCCTTGGCAAAAAACAAGTGAATGACCTCGGTGGAATAAGAGATGACCGGGTGCATCTGCCCTGCCCTGGCCCAATGACTGGCCGAATAGCCAGTCTCTTCACGCAACTCTCGAATGGCGCTCACCAAAGGGTCTTCACCTGCATCCAGCTTGCCTGCCGGAAACTCCAGAAAGCTGCGGTTCAAGGGGTAGCGCCACTGACGTTCGAGCAGCAGATCGCCATTGTCGAAGACCGGAATAATGGCCGAGGCCCCCGGGTGCAAGGTGTACTCGCGAACACACTCGGTGCCATCGGCGGCTCGGGCGCTGTCACGCTGAATCTTGAGCAAGACGCCCTCAAAGACCGGATTGCCGCTGAGGCGACACTCGGCCAGATGAGGTGCGGGCTCCTCTAACCCTTGGGCCGGACGAGGATCCGGATAGACGCGTCCTGGAGACTCACTCACGAGACGCGACGTCTCAGGTAACGCCAGACATAGCCTGGATAGGCCATGACCAGAAACAGCAAGGCAGCAATGGCGTAGAAGTTCCAGGTCTGGGACTGCACGGCACCCATGTTGGCCTCAAGCCCAAAGCCAATCAGCAAGACCAGGCCATAGCCCACCAGCAATTCCAGTAGTCGAAAGGCAAACGACTTCTGACCCGTTGGCGGTTGGCGAACCAAGAACTGGCGCTCAGTGAAAAAAGGCCAATTGGCCAGAACAAAACCCATGACCAGCCAGACGATCGCAGAGCCCCAGACGCTCATAACTCAGGCGCCCAGTGAGGATCGAACTGCCAGCACACACCAGGCCATCAGCGGGCCTGGGACGATGCCCAGGGCCACAACGGCCACGCCATTGGCAGACAGGATCGAGCGTTGAATCGGGCACTGCATCTGCTCTGGCGCCCGAACCACTGGGTCATCAAAGAACATGACCTTGACGATGCGCAGGTAGTAAAAGGCACCGATCAACGAGGCCAACACCGCAAAGACGGCCAGACCCACATAGCCCGCGGCCACTGCAGACTCCAGCACGGCCAGCTTGGCGTAAAAGCCCACTGTGGGCGGGATACCCGCTAGGGAGAAGACCAAGGCCAGCATGACCCAGGCCAGCATGGGCTTGGTCTTGGCCAGACCTTTGAAGTCATCCAGGGTGTCAAACTCATAGCCGCGGCTAGACGCCAGCAGAATCACGCCGAAAGAACCCAGAGTAGTCAACACATAGGTCAGCACGTAGAACATGCTGGCGGCATAGGCATTCACCGCGCCGTCGGTCTTCTCACCCAACACACCAGAGGCGATGGCCAGCAGCATGAAGCCCATGTGGGCAATCGTCGAGTAGGCCAGGATGCGCTTGAGATTGGTCTGCATGATGGCCACCAGGTTGCCCACCAGCAGCGACAGCACGCACAGCACCAGTAGCATCTGCTGCCAGTCTGCCGCCACCCCAAACAATCCACTGACCAGCAGGCGAATCACGATGGCGTAGGCGGCCAGTTTGGGAGCAGCACCGATCAGCAAGGCGGTGGCCGTAGGCGCACCCTGGTAGACGTCAGGCACCCACATGTGAAACGGCACCACGCCAAGCTTAAAGGCCAGACCGGCCACCAGAAAGACCGTGCCAAAGACCATCACCAGACGGTCGGCATTGCCGGCCGCCAGCTTGTCCTGAATGGCCGTGATCTCCAGGGCACCGGTTGCACCATAGATCATGCTCATGCCGTAGAGCAGGAAACCAGAGGCCAGGGCCCCGAGCACAAAGTACTTCATGGCGGCCTCGGTGGAGACCGCACTCTCTCGGCGCAGGGCCACTGCGGCATACAAGGCGAGCGAGAGCAACTCAACGCCCAGGTAGACCGTCAGCAGGTGATTGGCCGAGATCATGACAAAGCCGCCAAGCAGAGAGAACAGGGCAAACAGGTGGTAGGCCCCAAAGGCCATGCTCTGATCGGCCAGGGTTCGCCGGGCGTAGACCAGGGTGACCGCCGTGGCGAAAGAAGCGCCACTCTTGAGCAGGGCTGCCATGGGGTCCACCACCACCAGGCCGTTCATACCCACGGCTGGGGTGATGGTGAGGGCATCGAGCATCTGCCACAGCCCAATGAAGACCAGACCGGCCAGACTGCCCATATGAACCAGCACTTCAGAACGCTTTTTGAGAAACGCATCAGCCAGCATCACAGCAGCGAGCAGCACAAACAGTGCGATCTCTGGAGCGATGGTGAAGAGTTTGAGTTGTTCGAGGGTCATGGTGGTGTTCACGAGGGATCGCGTTACTTGGGCAGTTTGGAGACCGACAGGTGCTGCAAGAGCCCATCGACCGAGGTGGTCATGTAATTGGTGAAGGCAGCCGGATGCAGGCCCATGTACAGCACCCAGAAGGCCAGGGCCAGCAGCATGAGGAACTCCCGATGGCTCACGTCTTTTAGACCGGCCACATGGTCGTTGGCCACTTCGCCAAAGATCACCCGCTTGACCATCCACAGGGTGTAGGCCGCACCAAAGATCAGGGTCGTGGCTGCCAATAGACCAATCCAGAAATTGAACTTGACTGCTGCCAGGATGACCATGAACTCACCCACAAAGCCGCTGGTCGCAGGCAGGCCGGCATTGGCCATGGCGAAGAAGACAAAGAGTGCGGCAAACTTGGGCATGCGGTTGACCACACCGCCGTAGTCTGCAATCTGCCGACTGTGCATGCGGTCATAGAGCACCCCGATGCACAGGAACATGGCACCCGAGACAAAACCGTGGGAGACCATCTGCACGATGCCACCCTGCACACCCAGGCTGGAGAACATAAAAAAGCCCAGGGTGACAAAGCCCATGTGGGCGATCGACGAGTAGGCCACGAGTTTTTTCATGTCCTGCTGGACGAGCGCCACCAGCCCGATGTAGACCACGGCCACCAGAGACAGGGTGATCATCAGACCAGACAACTCCGAGCTGGCATCTGGGGCAATGGGCAGCGAGAAGCGCAAGAACCCATAGGCACCCAGCTTGAGCATGATGGCCGCTAGCACCACCGAGCCGCCGGTGGGCGCTTCTACGTGGGCATCCGGCAGCCAGGTGTGGACTGGCCACATGGGCACCTTGACGGCAAAGGCCATGAGGAAGGCCAGAAAGATCAGGATCTGGGGCTCCAGGGCCAGGGGCAGCTTGTGCCAGGCCAGGATGTCAAAGCTGCCACTCTGTGAGTACAGGTAGATGATGGCGACCAGGGTGAGCAAGGAGCCCAACAAGGTATAGAGGAAGAACTTAAAGGCCGCATAGACACGGCGTGGCCCACCCCAGATACCAATCACGATGTACATGGGGATGAGGGTGGCCTCGAAAAAGACGTAGAACAGCAGGCCGTCCAGGGCGCAGAAGACACCAATCATGAGTCCGGAGAGAATCAAGAAGGAGCCCATATAGACGGCTGGTCGATCCTCGATGACCTCCCATCCAGCGACCACCACAAAAATGGTGATGAGGGCCGTCAGCGGAACAAACCAGACCGATATGCCATCGACGCCCAGGAAGTAGTTCACCGAGAAGCGCTCGATCCAGCTGAATTTCTCGACGAACTGAAAGCCCACATGGGCCGCATTGAAGTCCGTGATCAGGGCGATGGTGGGCAGCAGGGAGAGCACAGACGCGCCCAAGGCCAGCTGACGAACCAGGCTGGCTGAGCCCGCCTGAAGTGGTCGGGCCAATCCAATCAGAGCCAGTCCCAGCAGAATCGGGGTCCAGATGGACAACGACAGCCAGGGAATCGAGGACGTGAGCATGCTAGTCATGTCAAACCTATTTGGTCAGCGGCAGGGTGGCGTGCATCAGTGGGGCAAACCACCAGAGCAAAAGGGCTACGCCCAGGATCATGGCAATGGCGTAGTGGTACAGGTATCCGGTCTGACCGAGTCGCAGCACGGCCGCCACGGCAGCGACCACCCGGGCAGATCCATTGACCAGCAGACCGTCGATCAGGCCCTGGTCGGCCTTTTGCCACAGGCCATTGCCCAGCTGGCGGGCTCCACCGGCAAAGAACACCTCGTTAAACCGGTCCAGGTAGTACTTCTGATCCAGGATGCGATGCAGCCAGGCAAAGGACATGCTGATCTTGGCAGGAATGCCGGGCGACAGAATGTAAAACCAGAAGGCGGTTGCAACCCCAGCAGCAGCCAGCCAGAAGGCCGGTGTGGCAACCGCATGAAGGGCTAGCGCTACTGCCCCGTGGAAGTGCTCGGCCATC
>JBMSJG010000086.1:0-5020 GCA_049418645.1 Burkholderiaceae bacterium
AGGATGATGCAGTCGTCAATGGGGCAGACCGCCTGACACTGCGGTGTGTCGAAGTGCCCCACGCACTGGGTGCAACGCTCCGGCTTGATCTCGTAGATGTCTGGTCCCATGACAATGGCCTGATTGGGACAGGCCGGTTCGCAGACATCGCAGTTGATGCATTCAGCCGTGATCAGCAGGGACATGCGCTTACTGTAAGCCCTGCTGTTTGAGCTTGCGCAGGAGCCACTCCTCGACCGAGGGAAATACAAACTTGCTGACGTCACCACCAAGGGTGGCAATCTCGCGAACAATCGATCCCGAGATGAACTGGTACTGATCCGATGGCGTCAGAAACATGGTCTCGACATCGGGCATCAGATAACGGTTCATGCCGGCCATCTGGAATTCATACTCAAAATCAGAAACCGCCCGAAGGCCCCGAATGATCACCCGGGCGTCCTGTTCCCGAACAAAGTCCTTGAGCAGGCCCTGAAAGCCTCTGACCTCTACGTTTGGGTAGTGACTCAGGATTTCCTTGGCAATCTCGACTCGCTCGATGAGGGTGAAAAAAGGCTTCTTGGAACGGCTGTCGGCTACGCCCACCACCAGCTTGTCAAAGAGCTTGGCCGCGCGTCGAACCAGATCCTCGTGTCCCCTGGTCAGCGGGTCAAACGTACCTGGATATACAGCGATGGTCATGGGGCTTGCCTCCCCCCTTTGTTGTTTTAATTGGGCTCTAAGGATAGCAAGGCATGGTGAACTGCGCCTGCCTTGGCACTGCGCTGCTCTAGCCAGCCGACCTGCTGCTCTGGGGTCAGCAACTCACGCCAAGGCCTCTCCCCCTCGACATGGACCATCCCTTGGGGGCTGAGAACTGCCTTGGCGGCAGCCAATCCTTGCGCCAAAAGGCCCTGGCCAAAGGGTGGGTCTAGGAAGACCAGGTCAAAGCTATTGGCCGGCTGACGAGCCAGAAACGACAGGGCGTCGGTCTTGAGCGCTTTCAGGTTATGGGCCCCCAGTCGCTCCGCAGCCTGGGCGATCTCCTTGGCAGCAAGGGCATCAGACTCGAGGGCGACCACGGAGGCAGCGCCGCGCGAAGCTGCCTCAAAAGCCAGCGCACCGGTCCCGGCAAAAACATCACAGACTCGACTCTGCATCAGGGGCGTCTGGGCCCAGGACTCGATCCAATTGAAGAGGGTTTCCCGAACTCGATCCGGTGTGGGCCGAAGACCTGGGCGATCCAACACCCGCAGAACAGATCGCTTCCAAAGACCGCCAATGATCCGGACCTGCCCCATTCTGAAGGCCTATTGCCGGGGGCTGCCGTTGTCCGTGGCGACGGAGGCTGGCTCCGTTCCCGTCCCATTGGGTTCTAAGCCGTTGGGTTGAACACCATCCGGCTGTGTGCCGCCCGCCACCACCACCGTGTTCAGACGATCGATGCGAAGTCGGCGGTTCAACACGTCTCTCATCTGGGCCGCCGTCACCGCCTGGATCGATTTGGTCCAGTTGTCCAAATAATTCGGTGGCAGCTTGTAGAACGCCATCTGAGACAGATTGTCGAGCAGCTTGCGATTGGTGTCGAGACGAAGGGCAAATCCGCCGGCCAAGTTCTTTTTGGCAGCCTCAAGTTCTTCTGGGGTTGGTCCCTTCTCAATGAAATCCGTCAGGGTCTGTTGAACGACGACCAAGGCCTGCTCGGCGTTGTCTCGTGAGGTCTGTAGTCCGATGAAGAAAGGGCCGGTTTGGGCCTGGGGTTGAAAGGCCGAAAATACGCTATAGGACAGTCCTCTTTTTTCTCTCACCTCATGGGTCAGTCTCGAGGTAAAGCCTCCGCCACCGAGGATGTGGTTGGCCACCAGCATGGGAAAGTAATCATCATGCTCGCCGCGGGCCATCAGGGGCAGGCCCAGCCAGATGTGGGCCTGACTGGCGGGATGGTTGATGTTCAGCCGACGGCCCTGTGTCAACGGCACCGCTGGAAGGGCCTTGGGCCAGCGCGGTTCCGTTCGTGTAGACGTGCTCGCCTTCACCGCGGATGCAGCCGACGTCTTTGAGGCAGACGCTGATGGTGCTGGCTGGGTCGCCGCCGAGGCCAAGGGGCTAAAGACTTGATGAAGGAGGCTACGAGCTTGCTCCAGGGACAAGTCCCCCACCAGGGAGACCGTCATTCGCTGCGGCAGCCAGAATCGCTCGTAAAAGCTTCGGAGATCCTGAGGCGCAATGGCCCGAAGGGATGCGATGGTCTGGTTTCGACCATAAGGATGGCCACGGTAAATGGAGTGCCAGAGCGCACGGGTAGCCAGAGACTGTGGCTGAGTCAGCTCGTCTTTGAGGGCGGCCAGGCTACGATCACGCTCTCGTTCAAAGGTGCTGGTCTCAAAAGCCGGTCTGGCCAATTGCTGGGCGATGAGCAGGCTGGCGGAGGCAACCACCGCTGGATCCGACAGAAATCGAAATTTAAGCGTGACGCGATCCGATGTGGTGGACTCACTGCGCTGAATGGCCAGCCTGGCCATGGCCTTGCCAAGGGCCTCTTCGTTCAATGCTGGTCGATCACCGATTTCAGTGACGGCTCGAGAGGCTATGTCGGTGGTCAGCGCAGACAGCCCCTCTAGGCCCTGAGGGTCCCATCGGCTACCCGCATCGATATCAATGGCCAGGTCCACCATGGGAATGTTGTTGGCCTGGACAAACCAGACAGGAATGCCCTGGGCCGTGGTGAATTGTTGAATGCGCTGCGGCTCAGCCTGCGCCTGGCTGAGGACAAGACAGGCCGCAGCCATGGCAGCACACTTGGAAACCAACACTCGAAACTGGTTCATCGCTTAGTTGCCCTTGGTTCAGTGCCGAAGCAGGTTGGCGCCAAAGCCCCGCCTTGGCTGGCTGGCCTGATTCAATGGCAGAGGTTTGAGTTCAACGACTGTGGCGTGGTTTTCCACAAAATACTTCAGGGCAACACGCTGCAGGTCTTCTGCCGTCACCGCATCCAGCATGCTGAGCCAGTCAGCCGAATCCTGCAGAGGGCGTCCGGCCGTGACCAGTCGCCCTGCCTCCATGGCCCTGGAGAACAAGGAATCCAGGCGGTAGACCTCTGCCGCTTTGGCCTGCCGTCTGATGATGTCTAGCTCGTCACTGGAGATGCCCTGCGAGACCAGCATGGCCAACTCGGCAACAAAATCACGTTCAATGTCCGAGATGGGAACACCCGGGGATGGCGTGGCCTGCAGCATGACCAGTCCAGGGCCACGCGACACACCATCGGCCTCCAGCCCTACCGAGACGGCCCTGCGGGAATCGCGCACCAGTCGCTTGGTCAGCCGTCCAAAATCTGCGTTGTCAAAGAGTGTAGACAGCACCGATAAGGCCACGATGTCCCGGGCCTTTTCGTTGGTGGGCGTCATTGGGCCGTCGGCAGCCGTCCAGGTGGGCGCCTTCCAGGCTTTGATGAAGAAAGGGTTTTCGGCGGGTGCCGAGACTTTGACATGACGAGACCCCATTTGGGCAGGCTCCTGCTGTGGACGAGCAGTGGGCAGGGGTTTGCGCTGCCAATTGGCGTAGAGGGATACAACCTTGTCAAAGACCTGCTGGGCGTTGACGTCGCCAGCCACAATCACCGTTGCATTGTTGGGTGCATACCAGCTGGCATACCAGTCTCGCGCGTCTTGAGCGGTCAGCGACTCCAGGTCACTCATCCAGCCAATAATGGGGGCGCGAACCGGCGAGGCCACAAAGGCATGGGCCATGAGAGCCTCATAGGCCAGACCCGAGGGGCTGTCATCGGTGCGAAGGCGTCGCTCCTCCATGACCACCTTGATCTCTTTGGCAAACTCATCGTCGCTGATCACCAGGTTTTGCATGCGATCAGCCTCGAGCGTCATGACCTCGAACAGAGCATCTTTGTGAATCTGCTGGAAGTAGGCGGTGTATTCCTTGGAGGTAAAGGCGTTCTCCCGGCCGCCAAGGGCTGCCACCCGTCGACTAAACTCGCCCGGCCCCAGGGTCTTGGTGCCCTTGAACATCATGTGTTCCAGAACGTGGGCCAGACCCGTCTTGCCAGTGGACTCGTCCATGGAGCCGGCTCGAAGCCAGACCATGTGCAGCGCAGTGGGGGCGCGGTTGTCTTCGTAGACAATGACCCGAAGGCCATTGGGCAGGGTCTTGTCCAGTGTGGGCGAGGCGGTTGTGGCTGCGGCCCAGCTCGCGCTGGACACAGACAACAGCCCCCAGGCCACAAGGCCTAGAATGGCGGGAAGTCGAATCATCATATTTTGCATACCTAGAAGACCGAGTCTCTCATGATTGGTTTCCTGAACATACCAGGGCTGTCCCGGCTGAAGTCCGGCCTGACCAAAACCCGAGATCAGCTCAGTCGTCTGATGGGTCGGCCCGTGGTCGATGAGGACTGGTTCGAAGAGGTCGAATCCGCCCTGATCATGGCCGATGCCGGTGCCCAGACCAGCGCCCAGATTGTGGCCGAGCTCAGGGCATCGCTTAAACAACGACCCGTCGACCAGCAGGGAGATCCCAACGGTCTTCGCGAGCGACTGGCGAGCCTACTGGCCGAGCGCCTTGAACGCATTGCCCCCAAGGTCACGGCCGGCGAAGACCCGGCCAAGCCCAGGGTCATCATGGTCGTGGGAGTCAATGGCGCCGGCAAGACCACCAGCATTGGCAAGCTGGCCCATCAATTCAAGTCTCAGGGCCAACGAGTGGTGCTGGCGGCAGGGGATACTTTCCGGGCTGCTGCCCGTGAGCAACTCATGACCTGGGGGGAGCGCAATGGGGTCGACGTAGTGGCCCAGACGGAAGGTGATCCAGCTGCCGTGGCCTTTGATGCGGTGAAGGCGGGGCAGGCCAGAGGGGCTGATGTGGTCATTGTGGATACCGCTGGCCGACTGCCCACCCAGCTGCATCTGATGGAAGAACTCAAAAAGGTTAAACGGGTGGTTGCCAAAGCCATGCCTGATGCGCCCCATGACATCTGGCTGGTGGTGGATGGCGGTACCGGTCAGAATGCCTTGGTTCAGACCAAGGC
>JBMSJG010000087.1:0-4963 GCA_049418645.1 Burkholderiaceae bacterium
TCTCATCCGGAGCCAGTTCGCGCAGCGTCAAGGTTCGACGGGTGATGTCGCCTGGGGCCTTGAAGACAACGGCTTCGGTGGATGATGGGGTAGTCATTTTAAGTTGACATTTATGAGTGTCTAATTTTACTTACACTTGATTGTCGGCCAATTCTGACAAATGTCAACAGACAAGGTGCCCATTGGACCTAGGCGGTCGCCTCAATAACGCTGCACTGCATCGGAAGGGGGGTGGGCCGAGTTTGAACGCTGGAGAAACCAGCCTGCCGCAACAGGGCCGCCAATTCCGCCTGCGAGCGGGGCCGTCCGCCGCGCATGGCCAGGAGATAGAAGCCGAAGTAGGTCTCGGGCATTGGATGTTCACGACCGTCCGTCGACATGGGCTCGGCCAGGATCAATCGGCCTTGTTGCGGCGCCAGATAGTCTCGGACTTTTTTGAGCAGGCGAAGCACCCAGTCGTCAGGATGGTCATAGAGCACCCTCACCAGGCTGACCGTCTGAAAACCAGCGGGAAAGGCATCCCGAAAAAAATCGCCCTCGGTTCGGCCCATGGGCTCGCAGTCGCTGGCCGTGGTCACACCCGGCAGATCAAAGACGTGGGTGGCCATACCGGGATGGTGCGCTCTGATCCTGGCGGCGAATCGACCCTGACCACCACCGATGTCCAAGAGCCGCTCAGTCTGCTGAAATCGCACGCTGGCCAGAACCTGACTGACAATCATGTCCTGAGTGGCGCTCATAAGGGCGCTGTATTCAGCCGTCTGTTCCCTCGCAGCAGCCGAGAGGTCACTCTCGCCGCTACCGCGCACTTCCACATATCGCCAGAACTGTCGGAGCCGAGTGCAAGGGTCTGGGTTGCGCAACAACTCAGCCGGATCCAGCAAATCCTCATAGAACAGCTGATGATGCCGAATCAATGCCCTTAATCCTGCCTGCTGAGCGATCACGCGCCCGGTCAAGGTCAGTTGAACCACATCGCGCTTGAGCCTGAGGAGACCAACCGCGCTGGCGGCCCGAATGAGGAGCAATGCACGGTCATGGTCTACACGGCCCAGAGCTGCCAGTTGATCCACCGAGAGACTGGACGCATCCAGAGCTTCCAACCAGCCAAGCTGCTCGCAGGCCAGCAGAGTCTGGGTGTAGGCAAAGCCCGACATTAGATCAAAGACCTTCCTCGCCTGACGTCGCACCAGCCAGCCGAGTAAAAGGGATCTCGAGGCCCAATCCGAAAAGCCTGGCCGTCGGATCAGGCTTGAGACGCTGAACATTAGCGCTTTAGTCAGCTTTAGTGAGAGGCCATCGAGGCCGAGGCGAGCGGATCCAGCGCCATTGATCGTTGTTGCAAGGGCAATAACCGTTCCGACTCCCTGAGGACGAGGTTGCGCAGCCTCACGGCACCCCTGCAAGCCGGTATACCCTCAATGGCGTTCGCGATGAGACCATCGAAATAAGCCAAAGCCCCCTCGAGGCCCAATTGCCTCGCAGCGCTGGGACGATCAAGGCTCTGGTCCTGACAGGCCGGCTTGCCAAGGGCAACCGAATCCATCAGGACATCCCGTATGTCGTCGGCCACCTGATAGGCCTCACCCAAGGCCTCACCCAGGACACGCCAAGCACGTGGATCCGCACCGGCGCAGGCCGCACCACCCATGGTCGCAGCGGAGAACAGCGCGCCAGTCTTGAGCCGCTGGTAGACCTGGATCTGAGCGACTGGCTCGCACTCCCAGGCCTGCCCAGCAACGATGCCCATCGACGGACCGACAGCCGATTCCAGGTAACCCAATACACCGGCTAGACGATGGGGCTGCCTGGTCTTACAGCGAATGACCGAGCGGAAGGCCATCACGATCAGGGCATCGCCAGCGAGAACAGCCAATCGTTCGCCAAACTCGCTATGGACAGACGGCTGACCTCGCCTGACTGCCGCGTTATCAAAGCAAGGGAGGTCGTCGTGAACCAGCGAGGCGCAGTGCATCAACTCCAAGGCACCAGCGTAATGTTCGGAGAGGTGAGGATCGTCATCGCCACAGGCCAGACTCACTGCCAAGGCCAACTGGGGCCGGATTCGGGCGCCGCCGGGCATCACGGCATGAACCAGGGCCTGCCCAAGGCGAGGCGGGGTCTCCGGATGGGCAGCCTCTTTCAGGCTGGCCTGGAGCACGCGCTCTATTCGTTCGATTAACATGGCCCCTCCAGTTGTCAATTACAATTGACTTTATCAAATGTCTATTAAATTAGACATTAGGGGGGAGTCAACCCAGTGTCAATTACAAATTAGCCATGCAGACGGATCCAGTCGAGGCCATTGTCGGTCTTCGGAAGCAGGTCTTGCTGCTGCCCAGCCCCTGGTCGCTGCGCCTGACCTGTTGGACACGAGCTGCGGGGGCCCACGCACCAACCCTGATGCTGCTCCATGGAACCGGTAGCAGCCACGCATCCTTTGCGAGGCTCTGCCAGCAGCTGCCAGCCGATACTGGCCTGCTGGTTCCAGACCTACCCGGTCATGGTCAGTCCACCTTTGACAGCAGCGCTCCGAAAGCCGACGGGTCTGGCTCTGACGGTCCCACTGGGTTCGGTCTGCGAGAGATGAGCCAGTGGTTGGAGGCCATGCTAGAGCAACTCGACGCCAAGCCAGACCTGATCGTTGGTCATTCGGCCGGCGCAGCGGTGGCATTGATCATGGGACTCAACCATCCACGGCGGATCATCCTGGGGTTGGCACCATCACTGGTGCCTCCACCCCTGATTTACAGCAGCCTGGTTGGTCCATGGCTTGGACCGATGGTCCGCAGCGGTCCAAGCCTTGCGCTTGGCCACTGGCTGGCTGGGCAGGCCTTGGTGATTGATCGGCTCTTGGCTTCGACGGCCAGCCCCATCAGCCAGGAGCAGAAACACCGCTACCGCAAGCTCTTTGAATCAAAGGCTCATCTGGAGGGAACACTGGCCTTTATGGCCGGCACGGATTTACCTGGGTTACTCGCTCATCCTGCCCTGCAAAGCCTTGCACAGGTGGCCATCCTCTCAGCAAAAGACGACCCATGGATTCCAGCGAACGCTCTTCAAACCATCCTGAGTACAAGGCTGCCGCAGGCCAAGGTGAAATGGCTAGAGACCGGTGGGCACTTGTTTCATGAGACGGACTCTCGCCCGGTGCTCGACTTCATCACCGAGCTGACCAGGCCATGAATCTGGCTCGCACTGGCAAAGGGTAGCGGGTAATAGTCTGCCGCCATCGCATGGGCCAACACCTGTGCGGCCTGCTCTGGTCTTGGACTGGCATCAATCCAAATGGCCCGAAGCGCCTGAGAGGCCAGGGCTCTTGCGGCCCGCTCGGCCTGCTGACCCGCCAGAGTCCGGTTCACCTCGCCATCCAGACAGACATTCGCTCGCCCATCTGACAAGACAACGATCGTTGCATCCTCACCCTGCTGGGCCAATCGATCCACCAATCGAATCACAGCCTGAAGGCCTGCGGCCACCGGACTGGCGCCACCGCCAGGCAAGGCGGTCAATGCCCTCTTTGCGGCGACGAGCGATCGCGTCGGTGGCAGGTTTACCCGAACCCCTTGCCCACCGAAACTCATTAAGGCCACTTGGTCCCGACGGACATAACACTCCGCCAACAAGGTCTGAACAGCCCCCTTGGCCTCCGCCAAACGGGTCGCCGCCATCGAGCCAGAGGCATCCACCAGAAAGATGGTCGTCAAAGGGCGACGATGCTGACGCCTCCAGATCCGCAGGTCGCTGGGCATCAGCAAGAGCCGATCCTCAGATGGAGAGACACGACGACGCATGTCCTGGAGAGGCAAGGCCCGCTCCAGGACTTTGACCCAGGCGAGCTGCCGCGCGGGTTGCCCGCGCTTCCAGGCTGTGACCCGCAGACGCCTGCCCCGACTTGGGTGCCAGCTTCGCTGGCCGGCCCGACCACCCTCTCGTCGGGCCTGGCCTGAGCGCATGGGTCGCCTTGGGTCCATTCCATGCGCCCCAAGCAGTCCGCGCTGCAGATCAACCAGTGCAGCCTCAACCGCCTGCTGATCATGATGATCCTGTTGGTTCTGGTGGTGCGTCGATGACTGCTCCAGAGCCCCTTGAACCGGTGCCTGGGACTGATCGGTCTCCTGGGGCTGGTCGTGGGAGTGACCTGGGTCGTCGGATTCTGATGCCTCTGCAGAGGGTTGCTGATCATCATTGCCTTGGTCCGGCACCTGCTCAGGCCATCGGCGAGCATGGGGGACGAGGCCGGCCACCAAGGCTTGGTCAACCCGCTCGTCGGACACCTTTCGGGCCCGCGGTGAGGCCTGTCGGGTGAGATCTATCGCCAAACGGCCCGTTGCCAGAAGTGGCCTCAGGGAGGGAATGTCTAGCACCGAGGCGATGGCAGCTAGGCGACGCCATTGATCGGACGACAGCTCAAGACGACCATGGGCCGAAACGGGCCAAGCCTGGATAACCTGCTCGAGCTGCCGCACCCACTCATCCGTGGACTGCTCAGGTGGCAGCAGTCGGTCTTGCACCACCACCAGGGGCATCCGGTCGAACAAGATTGGCGGCACTCCGGGCTCGTCCCCGACGGATTCTTCTAACAAGACCAGGAGCAGACGTCGTTGATCCAAGGCCTGCGCCAGTTCTTGAGCCAGTGCTGGTTCTATTCGCTCGGCCATGCTCACCAAGACGATGCAGTCCCGATGACAGTCAATCCATCCCGGGTCATAGATCGGCTCTCGGGCCGCCAGAGTTTGGACCACATCCAAGGACGGCCTGAGGGTCTCCGATGGGGTCGAAGCCGGCAATCTCGCCAGACGCAGACCAGAGGCGGTATCGGAGACGTTGACCATCCTCCTGAGCAAGGCCTCAAAGGCCTGACGAACTGGCCCAGGTCGGGCCGACCGAATCAGTATGCCGCCGTACCGCGCTGGTTGTGCAAGAAAGGCGCAGAGCGCCAGAGACTCTGGCGTCAGGGCCT
>JBMSJG010000088.1:0-4935 GCA_049418645.1 Burkholderiaceae bacterium
CCGCGGTCTGCGATGACCTTGCCAGTGTCTGCAGCAGTGGCAGCCCACTCGTGGTGGTGACCCAGGCGTGAGCCACAAAACACACAGACGGAAAAGTCGGGTCGGGGCAGGTGGGCGTTGTCAGCGATGAGTGGGGGCGTGTTCATGTTCCATCGATTATGCGGTGATTTCTGTGACCGTGGTCTCACAGTACACTTGGGCCATGGGAAAAGAATGGATTCACCGCCTGCTCGCCCAGATGGGCCTCTCCCAGCCACCTGCGTGGCTAGAGTTCTTGATCGCCATCTCCAATGTGGTGCTGATTCTGGTGGCCGCATGGGTGTTGCGTGCGGCACTCCGAAGAATCGTGCGCGTGGCGCATGAGCGGCTGATCGAACGTCAAGAGACTGCCGATGATCGTCGACGCATGGAGACCCTGGAGCGAGTGACGCAGTACATCGTCACGGTCGTGCTGGCGGTCATCACCGTGATGCTGGTGCTCTCAGAGTTTGGCATCTCGATCGCGCCGATTCTAGCGACCGCCGGGGTGGCGGGTCTGGCCGTGGGCTTTGGCGCGCAGAGCCTGGTCAAGGATTACTTCACTGGCTTTGTCATGCTGATCGAGAACCAGATCCGCGTGGGCGATGCGGTGGAAGTGGCTGGCAAGGCTGGTGTCGTCGAGGAACTCACCCTGCGGTATGTCCGCCTGCGTGACTACGAGGGTGCGGTTCACTTTGTGCCCAACGGGGCGATTGCCACGGTGACCAACCGCAGCCGAGTCTTTGCCTATGCGGTCATGGACATTGGTGTGGCCTACAGGGCCGATCTGGACCAGGTCTACGCCCTGATGCGGGAGGTCGCGGGACAGCTGCGAGCAGATGCCGAGTTCAAGGACAAGGTACTGGAAGATCTGGACATCGCTGGCGTGGACCAGTGGGCTGACTCTGCAGTCATCATTCGTTGTCGGCTCAAGACCATCGCCCTCGAACAGTTCGGTGTTCGAAGGGAATTCCTGCGGCGGCTTAAAGTGGCCTTTGACAGCCATGACATTGAGATTCCTTATCCCCATCGCACGGTCTACACCGTGCCAGCACCTGGGCCTCATCCGACACCCATCCCCAAGCTCGCCGGGGAGGCAGACGAGTGAAGCAGGCCAGACCGTCCTCGGCCGGGCAGATTCGGGTGCTGGCCTTTGATGTCTTTGGCACCTGTGTGGACTGGCACGGCTCGATTGCCAGAGAGGTTGCGGATTTGCACCTGGTGGGGCGAGAGGGACCGGTTAATGGCCCCGCGTTTGCGAGCGCCCTTCGCGCCGGCTACAAACCCGCCATGGCGCGTGTGCGCTCAGGTGAGCTGGGCTGGACCAAGATCGACGACCTGCATCGGATGATCTTGGATGGGGTATTGGCAGATATGGGTGTCGACCTACCCGAGGAGGCCCGGGTTGATCTGAACAAGGCCTGGCATCGCCTGAACCCCTGGCCGGACACCGTCTCTGGACTGGCGCGATTGAAGTCACGCTTTGTCATCACCACCCTGTCCAACGGCAACCTGGGCTTGTTGACCAACATGGCCAAGGCGGCTGGTCTGCCCTGGGACTGCATTCTGTCGGCAGAGGTCTTTCGTCACTACAAGCCAGACCCCGAGACCTACCTGGGGGTCTGCGAGTTGTTTGACATCAAGCCTGAGCAGATGCTGATGGTCGCCTGTCACAAGGATGACCTGCGCGCGGCTGCCTCACATGGCTGCCAGACGGCTTTTGTGGAGAGACCCTTGGAATACGGGGCGGGTGTGTCAGTCGACCTGGCGGTGGAGCCAGACTTTCAGTTTCACGCGGTGGATTTCAACGACCTGGCGGATCAGCTCGGCTGTTGATCAGTCGCTGACCAATCACCACCAAGACCGCGGCCATGGGCAGGGCCAGCAAGACACCAAGCAGGCCAAACAGACCGCCGAAGAACATCAGGGCAAAGATCACCGCCAGGGGGTGCAGGCCGATGCGATCGCCAATGAGCTTGGGCGTCAGGTAGAAGCTCTCCAGCAACTGGCCCAGTCCGTAGACCACCGCGATGGTCAGCAGGCCTGGAAAGAGGCCCAGCTCCAAGGTGGCCGACACCAGCGCAATGGCCAGGCCGATGGCAAATCCGATGTATGGGATGAAGACCAGCAGGCCCGTCAGGATGCCTATCGACAGCCAGCTCTGCAGGCCCCCAATCAACAGCGCTGTCGAGTAATAGACCGCCAGCGCCAGCATGACCAGGGCCTGACCTTTTAGGTAGCCCTGCAGTGTCAGGTGAATCGACCGCCCCGTCTCCGATACAGCCTGTTGATGACGCGCTGGAATGAGCAGCAGAGCCTTTGAAAAAATACTGGCCCAGTCTTTCAGCAAAAAGAAGAGCACCACCGGCACCAAGACCAGCCAGCCCAGTAGGGTGACCAGCACGTTAAGGCCAGCCTGTAGGGTGAGCAGGAGTTTTTGCGAGACGGCAGCCGTGTGCCCACTCAGCAGGCCAATGAGTTTTTCGCGCAGGGCTGCTGCATCATCGACTGGCAGGCCCAAGGCCATGAGCTGCGGGTAGACCAGGCCGTAGGCATTGGCGAGCAGATCGGGCAGCCTGGCCTGCAGCTTGGCGAACTCACGATCGACCACCGGCAGACCCACGGCGACGAGTCCGATGACTGAGACCGTGCCCACCACAATCGCCACCAGGCTGGCCAGGGCACGCGGCAGGCCGGTTCTCTCCAGCAGGCTGCACAGCGGCTCGAGCAGGTAGGCCAGCAGAAAGGCTGCTGCGAACGGGGCGAGGATGTCAGCCATGAGCGCTTGACGAGTGATGACGGGAGTCGGTGGCGAGTCTCATGCGCTCAAGCCTGCCACAAATATGATCAGACAGCCGACCAACAACCCCGGCACCAAGCCCCCAAACCGTTTGTGTGGCCAGAGCATGACCCCGATGCCCGCAGCTGAGGCCAGCAGACGTATGCCCAGTGACAGTTCGGCCAGCATGCCAACCGGCAGCAGCATGATGCGAAAGACCAGGCCAGCCACCATGGCATAGGTGACGCAGGTCACCCAGACAAAGATCTCGCTGTCGGTGTTGATGCGACCCGAAAAGTTCACCCCCAGGGCCCGCCAGAGATAGGTGCCCAGCACCGTGCCGGTCAGGGCGATGAGTTCGCTCATGTCTCTTCTCGCTTGTCAGGCAGGGCCTCCACGGGCACCTGTTGGACCAACCGCTGGGCAGTGCGAGCTCGCGTCCACCGGTGAATCGCATAGGCCAGGCTGCCCCCAATCAGTCCCGCAGCCAGCAGGCTGTAGTCTGGGTAAACCAGGTAGACCAGGGGTCCGATGAGCCCGCCAAAGACGATGGCCAGGCGGTGACTGGTCTGTCGAACTTCTGTGAAGTTGAGCAGGAAGAACAGTGGGTTGAGAAAAATCAGCGCCAGCTTGACGGGGGTGGGCACCGATCCGGCCATGAGGTAACCGATGGTGGATCCCGGCAGGGTCGTGCACCAGCACAGGATGCTAAAGCCGATGAAGTAGGGCCTTCGGAACTCGGGCTTGATCTTGGGAAAGTCTCGCATCGCCACGGCCCAACTGGTCATGGCCAGAAAGTGCACCACCAGATAGAGCAGACCGTTGCGATGGCGACGGTCGAACTGCGGCATGACGGTGAGGGTCATGGGCATAAAGCGGGCTGCCGTGATGGTGGACGCCAAGGCCGCCACGATGGCAGTGGAGCCCATGGCCAGCATTTCGAAGAGCACGATCTGTCCTGGCAGGGCAAAGACCAGCACGCTGGTGGCAACGGTCATGTAGACCGACAGACCCAGGCTTTCGCCGAGCGCCCCAAAGCCGATGAAGCCCGCAAACAGTACCGCCGTGGGTGGGCCAATGGCATCTCGCAGGCCACGCCGAAACGCCGCCTGTTCCGAATCAAACTCGAAATGGTCGGCTGCTTTTGTTGTCATGCAGCGATTGTATGATGGAGCGTCATGCGAACACTTTTTTCTGGCCTGTATCTGCGCGTCATGCAATGGTCGCGTCACCCCAAGGCGGTCTGGTATCTGGGCGGCCTGAGCTTCGCAGAGTCCTCGTTTTTCCCCATTCCACCGGACGTCATGCTGGCTCCCATGAGCCTGGCCCAGCCTCAGCGGGCGTTGTGGTTTGCCTGGGTGACGACCATCACCTCGGTGCTGGGGGGGGTGTTCGGCTACCTGATTGGCCTGTGGGCCTTTGACGCCATCTCGGGCTGGCTGCAGACCAGTCACTACTGGGGCTCCTTTCAGACGGCCCAGGCCTGGTTTGTGACCTGGGGCTTTTGGGCCGTTCTGATTGCGGGCTTCTCGCCCATTCCCTACAAGGTGTTCACGATTGCCGCCGGCGTGGCTGGCATGCCGCTCTTGCCATTTGTACTGGCCTCTATTGCTGGACGGGGTGGGCGGTTTTTTCTGGTGGCCATGCTCATGAAGTGGGGCGGCGCCCGTATGGAGGCGGTGCTTGAGAAATGGGTGGATCGGCTCGGCTGGGCCATGGTGTTGATTCTGGTGCTGGGCTTGGGCCTGTGGAAGGCGCTGGCGTGATTCGCCTGCGGGTCTGGGATCTGCCCATTCGGCTCTTTCACTGGAGCCTGGCGATCAGCGTGGTGGGCAGCGTGGCCAGCGTGAAACTGGGCAACATGGAGGTGCACGGGTATTTTGGCCTCTTCACCTTGTCTGTACTCCTCTGGCGCCTGCTCTGGGGTTTTGTGGGCTCTGGTCCTGCGCGGTTTGCCAGCTTTGTCGTCAGTCCCATCACCACTCTTCGCTACCTTCGCGGGCCCTGGCCGGTGCTGGGGCACAACCCCTTGGGGGCCTGGTCGGTGCTGGCTTTGCTAGGTCTGGTGCTGCTTCAGGCCGTCACGGGCTGGGGCACCTCGGATGAGATTGCCTACGATGGTCCACTGGTGAGGCATT
>JBMSJG010000089.1:0-4886 GCA_049418645.1 Burkholderiaceae bacterium
CCACCGAGGAGTCGACCTGAGACAGCAGGGTGGTGGGGACCTGAACAAAATCAATGCCACGCTGGTAACAGGCCGCAGCAAAGCCAGCCATGTCCCCAATCACACCACCCCCCAAGGCCACGACCGTGGCAGATCGATCAACGTGCTCCGCCATCAGGTGATCAAAAATCTTCATCAGACTGGCCATGTCTTTATAAGACTCGCCATCGGGCAAGACCACCTGCGAAGTCTGGCAGCCTAAATCCGCCAGAGCCGCCAAGACCTGATGGCCATATAACGGCATGACGACCTCGTTGGAGACCACCACCACACGACCGGGCTGGCCGGACCGGCCGGGCCTGAGGGCCTGACGCCAGACTTGGGCCTGATCGAGCAGACCCTCACCGATCCAAATGGGATAACTGCGATCAGCCAAGCCGACCTGGACGGTCGCGTATAGGCCATGCGGTCCAGATTCGGCGGCAGTCTTATCGAGAGGGCGCTGTGAGGTCTGATTCATGCTGGGGGTCTTCAAATGTGTGAGAAATAAGGCCGTCGGCCAGGAGATGGCCGATGACCTGGCTGACCACCTGGCTAGGCGACCCTTGGCTGCTGGGGACCACCACCGAGGCCAGGTCACGATAAACCGGGTCTCTCGATTGGTAAAGCGCCTCAAGGGTCGCCTTGGGATCTTGGGACTGGGTGAGCAGTGGGCGACTGGTGTCCTGCCGCAGCCGCTGCCAGAGTTGTCTGGGCAGTGCGTGGAGGTAGACCACGTAGCCCTGGGCGATGATGGGCCGATTGTCGGGCTGTATCGGAGCGCCTCCGCCAGTGGTCACAATCTGGCCAGGCTGGGCCATGATCTCGGCGAGCACCTTGGACTCCCGCCGACGAAAGCCAGCCTCGCCCTCCACCTCAAAAATGGTCGCCACAGACGTGCCGCAACGGGACTCGATGACCTGGTCGGTGTCGACCAGAGGCCATTGAATTCGCTGTGCCAACCGCCGACCAATCGTGGTCTTGCCGGCACCCATCAGGCCGATGAGGACGATATTTCTTTTTGGCTGGCCATTCATCGAAATCAGTCTAGCAGGCGATACACTTAGCCGTTATGCGCCTTTTGATTCGTTTCATGCTCCTGGGGCTGTGGTCTTTTCTAGGCCTGGTTGGCATCAGCCTGCTGGTCATCGCCCTGGCCACGCCTCGGCTCCCAGAGGTCACCGCCTTGGCCGACTACCGGCCAAAAGTGCCCCTTCGCATTCTGACGGCCGATGGAGTGCTCATTGGCGAGTTTGGCGAGGAGCGGCGCAGCGTGGTCCGAATCTCTGAAGTGCCCAAGTCGCTCATTCACGCCATTCTGGCCGCCGAGGACGATCAGTTTTACCAGCATGCCGGGATCGACCCTGCCGGCATTCTGCGATCCGTCTTCGCCAATCTCTTGGCTGGCAGCAAAGCCCAGGGCGCGAGCACCATCACGATGCAGGTGGCTCGCAACTTTTACCTGTCGACCGAAAAGACCTTCACCCGGAAAATCTACGAAGTACTGCTCGCCTTTGAGATTGAGCGCAAGCTCACCAAGGACCAGATTCTTGAGCTCTACATCAATCAGATTTACCTAGGGCGCAGAGCCTATGGGTTTGCCTCGGCTGCTCAGATCTACTTCGGAAAACCCATCGGTCGTCTGAGTATCGCGGAGTCTGCCATGTTGGCGGGCCTACCCAAAGCGCCCTCGAGTTACAACCCGGTGGCCAACCCACGACGGGCCCAGGCCAGACAGCAGTACATCCTGGGTCGAATGCAAAAACTCAGGCTGATCAGCAATGCCCAGTTCAACCAGGCCAGCCGAGAGGAGTTGAAAGTGGTGAGCCGTGGCGAAGACTATGCCGTGTCAGCGCCCTACCTCGCTGAAATGGTTCGCCAACAAATCGTTGCCCAGTTTCCGGATGATGCCTACAGCCGAGGGCTAACTGTCTTCACCACCATTCGGGCCAATGAGCAGAAGGCGGCCCAGAATGCCATGCGCTCAGGGCTCATTGAATTCGACAGACGCCAAGGCTGGCGCGGTCCTGAAGCCGTTGTCACGCTGCCCAAAAACGCTTCGGAACTCGAAGACCTGGTAGAGGACACGCTGGCAGATAGGCCTGATAGCGATGGTCTGCTCACCGCGGTTGTCATCGAGGTCAAAGAGGGGTCGGTGCGGGTCATGCGGGCGCAAGGCAAAACCTTTGACATTCAGGGTGATGGCTTGAAATTCGCCTCCAAAGGGCTCTCGGCCAGTGCCTTGCCCGCCCTGAAGATTCGACCCGGCGCCGTTGTCCGAATCCAACGACTGGATGCAGAGCGCTGGGAAATCAGCCAGATCCCAGAGGTCGAGGGGGCCTTCGTAGCCATTCAGACGGACACGGGGGCCCTGCGGGCCCTTGTAGGCGGTTTTGATTTTCGGCAGAACAAGTTCAATCACGTCACGCAGGCCTACCGTCAGCCTGGTTCGACCATCAAGCCCTTTGTCTACTCAGCAGCACTGGAAAAAGGGTTCTCAGCAAGCAGTATCGTCAACGATGCGCCCGTGAACTTTGACCCGGGACAGACCGGTGGACAGGTCTGGGACCCGAAGAACTACGATGGCACCTACGAGGGTCCCATCACCCTTCGTGACGCCCTGGCCAAATCCAAAAACATGGTCTCGATTCGTTTGCTGCACGCGGTTGGACCCAAGTACGCCCAAAACTACCTCTCACGCTTCGGTTTCGAAGCACAGCGCAATCCGCCCTACCTCACGCTGGCGCTGGGGGCGGGCAGCGTCACGCCACTTCAAATGGCCACCGCCTATGCCGCCTTTGCCAACGGTGGCTTTCGGGTCACGCCGTATTTCATTGACCGTGTAGTTGACGAGCGCGGTGCTCTTGTCAGTCGTACCGAGCCCGCCAAGGCCGGTGATGACGCCCCGCGCGTACTGGATGAGCGCTACGCTTTTCTGATGCACAACCTCCTGCAGGGTGTGGTGAAAAACGGAACAGGACGCAAAGCGCTGCAGCTGGGACGAACAGACCTGGCCGGCAAAACTGGCACCACCAATGATGCTCAGGATGCCTGGTTCGCGGGCTATCAGCCCAAATTGGCCGGGGTGGCCTGGGTAGGCTACGACCAGCCTCGAACACTGGGCGAACGCGAGACCGGCGGGGGTCTGGCCTTGCCCATCTGGATGTCTTTTATGGCCGAGGCCCTGAAGAAAGTACCGCAACAAACGGTCAACCCGCCTGCAGGGCTGCTCAAGATCGGAAATGAATATTACGTTCCCGATAATGCCCCGGGCGTCGGGGTTCCATCCCTCGGCATTAACAATCCCTGAAGTCCCGCGACCAGCCAGCCCTTCTAGAAGTCCTCGGTTCGTCCCTTAGCCGCGCAGTCCACCCCTGCCAACCGACTGGCATGAGAGGCGAATACCTGCTCAAACAGGCCAGCACCCCTTGTGTCTAGCCATCCCTCAGTGGTGAGCACAAAGTGGTGCGCACCGAACTGGGATGCCATCCAGAGTTGTTGGGTGGGCGCCTGGGCGTTGGTGATGATCTTCTGTCCAGACTCAAATTCGGTCTCCAACACAGGGCCATGACGACCGGTCTCAATCACCATGTCATGGGACTGATTCCAGTCATCTACCTGAGCCTCAATCCAGGCAAAAGCAGACTCAATTTTTTCAAGATACTCGGTTTCCGTCATACTCCCACCATCATGAAAACGTACGACCATCATTGTCCATCAGTTCAGATTGGGGACCAGACTTCCCGGTGCAATCCTGGGGATAAACAAGGCTCTGGTCGACAGGGTGGCATAGCGGTAAGCCTCTCAGCCCTGATGCTTGCCCTGGTTCTCAGCGGATGCGGACAAAAAGGCCCCCTGTTTTTGCCCAAACCACAATTCCCCCCCGATGGCGAAGCAACCCAGCCTCAGGAGGCGAGGTGACCGATCGTTATGAATCCGACCATCCTATGCTGCCTGCCTCGTTTGGCTGGCAGCAGGGGGAGTTGTATTGCGAGCAGCACAGCCTGACCAAACTCGCCGAGCAGTTCCAAACCCCTTGCTACATTTACAGTGCTGCTGCTATCCGCTCGGCCTACCAGGCTTTTGCAGGCGCCTGCCAGTCTCTCGGAGCGGAGGTCGACATTTTGTATGCGGTCAAGGCCAACCCCAATCTGGCCATCCTGGCGGAGTTGGCGGCCCTTGGGGCTGGCTTCGATATCGTCTCAGCCGGGGAAATGAGGCGGGTACTGGCCGCAGGCGGGCATGCCAGCAAGATGGTCTTCTCAGGGGTTGGCAAGACCGACGCTGAGTTACGCGACGCCCTAGAGGCCGGGGTTGGTTGCATCAACCTCGAGAGTCTTTCAGAAATGCACCGACTCAATCGAATCGCCGAGTCACTTGGCTGCAAGGCCCATGTCTCGCTGCGGATCAACCCAGACATCGATGCCAAGACCCACCCCTATATCTCAACCGGTCTGAAATCCAACAAGTTTGGATTGCCGATCGAGCAGGCCGCGCAGGGCTATCAAGACGCCAAGACCCTCGCCCACCTCCAGATTGTCGGGGTCGACTGCCACATCGGTTCCCAGATCACCGAACTGTCTCCATTTCTGGACGCGACAGACCGCGTCTTGACCTTTGTGGACGCACTGGAAGCCAAGGGCATCACGATTGATCACATTGACCTTGGTGGAGGCCTGGGCATTTGCTATCACGACGAGACGCCCCCTACCCCACAGGCCCTAATGCAGTCTCTCATCGGCAAGGTCAAGACGTGGGCCATGGCCCGCAACCGGCCGATGCCCAAGCTGATCTTTGAATTTGGACGAGCCATCATCGGGCCTGCAGGCGTTCTGCTAAGCCGCGTCGTCGCCCTCAAACCCCAGAGC
>JBMSJG010000090.1:0-4810 GCA_049418645.1 Burkholderiaceae bacterium
GTCTATGGGGTGACCCCTGGACTGAGCCTGCAGGACCTGATCGAGAAGATGGCCCGAGGTGACGCCCTGCATGACACCATCACCTTCATTGAGGGCTGGCGCTTTGCAGACATTCTGGCCGCCTTGCATCGTCATCCTGGCGTGAAGGCCAGTCTGTCGCCGGACCCCGCCAAGGCCCAGGGCGAGCTGATCCAGCAGCTGGGCTTGGACCTCAAGAGCATGGAAGGCTGGATCTTCCCAGACACCTACTTGTTCATGCGGGGCAGCACCGATCTCGAGATTCTGCAAAGGGCGATCAAACTTCAGCAGGCCTTGCTGGCCCAGGCCTGGGACGCCCGCAATCCCCATGTTCGGCTGCAGACCCCTTACCAAGCCCTGATTCTGGCCTCGATCATTGAGCGCGAGACCCAGGCGGAGTTCGACCGCAGTTATGTCTCTGCCGTCTTCCATCGGCGACTGGCCGAGGGCATGCGACTCGAGTCAGACCCCACGGTGATCTATGGCCTGGGAGATCGGTTCGACGGCAACCTGCGCAAACAGGACCTTCGTCACCCATCGGTCTACAACACCTATGTGGTCACCGGCCTGCCGCCAACCCCGATTGCCAACCCCGGTCGGGCCGCCATCGTGGCGGCGATGACCCCGGCGGCCGGATCCTGGCGCTACTTCGTGGCCATGGGCGATGGGCGATCCTATTTCAGCCATAGCCTTCGCCAGCACAACCAGGCGGTCCGTTTCTATCAGCTGAAGAAGGGCCCTGAGCCCCCTCGCCTGGACAATGGCCCGGTGGCCCTGTCGCCCCCTGAGGAGGACCGGCCCCCTGTTCAGCAGCGCATGGTGAGTCGCCAGAAAACCGTGAGACGATAAGGCCCATGCAAGACCCACTCAAGACACCCATGGCCGGATGGTTTGTGGTGGTGGAGGGCATCGATGGCTCTGGCAAGAGCACCCACCTGCCCTTTATTCAGCAATGCCTGGCCAGCCGTGGCTTCCAGGTCACCCTGACCCGGGAGCCAGGCGGATCGCCCTTGGCAGAGTCCATGCGGGAGTTGGTGCTCCACAGTCCCATGGATGGACTGACCGAGTGCCTGAGCGTTTTCGCAGCCCGTCGGGACCACCTGCTGCAGACGGTCTGGCCGGCGCTTCGGCAGGGTCGGGCGGTGCTCTGTGACCGCTACCTGGATTCCAGCTGGGCCTACCAGGGGGGTGGTCGTGGGGTAGACGATGGCCTGCTCGAGCAGCTGTCTCAGTCCGTCGAGGCCGGCGGACGCGGTCCGGATCTGGTGATTTACTTTGATTTGCCGGCCAGTGTCGCCGCCCAACGTCGCGCCAAGCGCGATGCTCAGGTCCAGGCACTCGATCGATTCGAACTGGAAGACGTGGCCTTCTTCGAGCGGGTTCGCATGGGCTATCAGCGGGCCGCGGCCCGTCGCGACCCCAAGACGGTGCATTGGGTGGATGCCGAACAGCCCATCGAATCGATACAGAAAAGACTCAAAGATATTCTTTCAAGACCATGATTAAAAACGATTTATCATGGTTTAAAACCTGGTGGCAGCAGTCCGAGACCGTGCGCCAACGACCGGCATCCGCCTTGCTCATCTCAGGCCCCCCGAATGCCGACCTGCTGGGCTTTGCCCTGGAATGGGCGGCAGCCGATCTGTGCGAGTCGCCTCTGCCGGACGGCTCGGCCTGCGGCAGTTGTCCGAGCTGTGGCTGGGTCTCTCAGGGGCAGCACCCGGATCTGCGGGTGGTGCAGTCCGATGCCAACGAGGAGGAGGGGGCTGCCTCGTCTGGCGAAGCACTCGAGACGATGGGAGAGGGCGGTAGCGGCTCGGCCGACAGTGACAAAAAGGCGAGCAAAGAGATTCGGATTGATCAGATTCGCGGCCTGGCCACCTTTGCCCAGGTCAGTTCCCACCGAGGCGGCCGGCGTTACGTGGTCTTGGGCCCAGTGGCCGACATGAACTTTGCCGCCGCCAATGCCTTGCTCAAGACGCTGGAAGAACCCGCCGACGGCCTTCGATTTGTGCTGTTTGCAGACAGGCTCGAAGGCGTGCCCAAGACCATCCTGTCCCGGTGCCGACGGCTGACCCTGCACCTGGATGCCGGGCTGGTGGCCCAGCAGGTTCTGCAGGCCAGTGGGGTGGGCGGCTGGCTGCTGCCCATGCTCAGACAGGCCGACCGAGCCGACCCGCTGGGCTGGGCCCAGACGGCTGGCAAGGCGGATGTCCGGGAGGTATTGGAGCACTGCCAGTTCTGGCTGACTGACCTGCAGCGGGTGAGCCTGGGCCTGCCCCCCAAGGTCTTTCGGGACTGCGCGCCCGATCTGAGTCGTCAGGCCCAGAGCCTGGGGCGGCTGCCTGGGGGGGATCTGCGTCTGGCCCATCAGCTCTCGGTACTGCAGGGCATGACCCGGTCAGCGGACCATCCGCTGAACCCCAGGCTGGTCTTTGAGTCTATCTTTGGTCATCTACAACGGGTTTTCTATGCTTGAGTTTGCCGATTCACACTGCCACCTGAACTACGAGGGGCTGCGCGAGCAGACCGATCAGGTCCTGGCCCGCATGCGGGCTGCCGGCGTTCGGCGGGCCCTGAATGTCTGCACCACCCTGCAGGAGGCGGATCAGGTGCTGGGCATTGCCAAGGCCCATGACTTTCTGGTCTGTTCGGTGGGCGTGCATCCCGACTACGAGGATGAGGTCGAGCCCAGTGTCGCCGAGTTGGTTAGGCGTGGGCAGGATCCCAAGGTGGTGGCTGTCGGTGAGACCGGTCTGGACTACTTCCGACTCAAGGGAGATCTGGACTGGCAGCGCGAGCGGTTTCGGGTTCACATCCGTGCCGCTAGGGAGTTGGGCAAGCCGCTGATTATTCACACACGAGAGGCCCCGGCCGATACCATTCGCATCCTCAAGGAAGAGAAAGCAGATGAGGTTGGCGGTGTAATGCATTGTTTTACAGAGAGTATTGATGTCGCCAGGCAGGCCGTAGACCTGAACTTCCTGGTCTCGCTCTCTGGCATCGTGACCTTTAAGAATGCGGCCCAGGTCCACCAGGTGGCCCAGGAGTTGCCGCTCGATCACCTGATGATCGAGACCGATGCCCCGTTTCTGGCGCCTGTGCCATTCCGCGGCAAGACCAATGAGCCCGCCTTTGTGGTGCATGTGGCCAAGAAAATTGCAGACCTCAAGCAAGTGTCTGTCGCTGAGGTGGCCCAGAAGACCACCGCCAACTTCGACCGGTTTATTTCAGCCCAATTGGCCTAGTCAACGCCAGGTTGTAGACCGCTGGTTGTGGAGTGGCGTTTTGGACTCGCAGGGCGCCGTTTGAAGGTCTCGGGGCTCTGACTTGGTCTGTGACTAATGTCGCGTAATGTTTATTATGTAAACTAATAAAGAGATGAAGAAGCCCGGCTGGTTGGAGACTGCTCCCCACCCCCACCGGGCTGCCAAACGGACCACTCAAGGGCCCCTAATGACGGGCCCCTGACTGGCGGCCCCTATCACTGACGATCTGAAGACTTACAGGCGCTCGAAGATCACCGCGATGCCCTGACCGCCGCCGATACACATGGTGGCCAGACCGTACTTGCCATTGACCCGATGCAGCTCGTGGATGCACTTGGTGGCAATCACCGCACCCGTGGCGCCAACTGGGTGGCCCAAGGCAATCGCGCCGCCGTTGACGTTCACCTTGGCTGGATCCAGACCCAGCACCTTGGTCACAGTCAACGCCTGGGCGGCAAAGGCCTCGTTGGACTCGATCACGTCGATCTTGTCGAGCGTCAGGCCAGCGCGCTTCAGGGCAATCTGGGTGGCCGGAATGGGACCCTCGCCCATCACGTCGTTGGGCACACCGGCCACGGCATAGCTCACCACACGGGCCAGGGGCTTCTGGCCAGACTTGGCTGCAATACTGGCCTCGGCCAACACCAAAAAGGCAGCAGCATCGTTAATACCCGAGGCATTGCCAGCGGTCACCGAGCCGTCTTTCTTGAAGGCCGGTTTCATGGCAGCCAGCTTGTCCATGCTGGTGGCCCGGGGATGCTCGTCGGTATCGAACACCACATCACCCTTCTTGCTCTTGATGGTGATGGGCACGATCTGGTCCTTGAAACGGCCCTCGGCAATGGCCTTGGCGGCGCGGTTCTGGGACTCCAGGGCAAAGGCGTCCTGCTGTTCGCGGCTCAGGCCATGCTTGCTGGCCAGGTTCTCGGCCGTGATGCCCATGTGGCCCACGCCAAATGGGTCGGTCAGGGTGGCCACCATCATGTCGATGACCTTGGTGTCGCCCATGCGGGCGCCGGAGCGCATGGCTGGGCTCAGATAGCCACCCTTGCTCATGACCTCCACGCCACCGCCGATGCCGTAGTCGGAGTCACCGAGCAGAATGTTCTGGGTCGAAGAGACCACCGCCTGCAGCGCAGAGCCGCAGAGTCGGTTGATGGTCAGGGCCACCGAATCCATGGGCAGGCCAGCCTGAATGGCGGCCACGCGGGAGACATAGGGGCTGCGGACTTCGGTGGGGATGCAGTTGCCGCAGACCACGTAGTTGATGGCAGCAGGGTCTGCCTTGGATCGGGCGATGGCCTCTTTCATGACCAGGCCACCGAGCTCAGACGGCTCAAAGCCTGACAGGGAGCCTCCAAATCCACCAATGGCCGACCGAACGGCACTCAGAACGACGACTTCACGCATGCTGACTCCTCCTTGGTTTTCTTATGCAAATGGGTCTACTGGTTAGAAACATACACCGCTTCCAGGTCGTATTCATGGCTGTCGACAATGTCGGCCACGCAGAACTGACCGGT